>JBPCTU010000020.1:0-21121 GCA_051011515.1 Acidimicrobiales bacterium | reverse complement strand
AAGCCTGCCAGCTGGACTACCCAGCCGACCACGACTTGCGCAACGCGCCTATCAACCGATCGGAGCCATCAGCACTGAGGGCGCCGTCAGCGTCGATCAGCCCGGCATCCATCCAAACACTCAAAACCATCGAGAAGACCCACTCGTAGTAGCCCCGATCGTTCTTGGGGATGGACGAGGTCACCTCCGGTGAGCGGTTCACCATGTCGACAAGGCCGGTGGCATCGATAATCGTGCCCGGCAAGGTCCGATGAAGCTCTAGGGCAACGCCCAACCAGTCCGCCCATTCCAACGCGGCGAAGGCCTCGCGCTCGGCTTCGGTATGTCGTTCCCATTCACTCGCGTCGATGGGCACAGCCACCAGATCACCGGGTTCGGTGCCAGCGCCGACGCCGGCGCCGTCCAACACGCCGAGTGCCCAAGCGTCTGCCTCCGGATCTCGCTCGGGACGGGGGGACTGAGAAACCATGGACGTGGTGACCCGGCCGAACCGGGACACGTCGCCCAACACGACTTCCAGGCGAGCACGACCAAGGGCCAGGTTTGCCAGCATGTCTTCGGGTGGGTTGGTCCCAGCCCGCACCAAACCGTCCCAACCCTGGGCAATGGCCCGACACGTCTCGAACACGTCCTGGGATTCGTGAGCAACCTCACCTTCGATGACTCCGAAGAGCTCGGCCGAAGCGGGAGCGGCGACGAGGGACTGAAGTTGGCCTTCGGCGACATCTGCCAACAGGGAATGTTCAGAGCCATCGTCGGCAACGAACCCGACCCCTATCGAGGTCATACCCTCGAGCGTCACCGACCAGGCTTCGGTTGCCCGGACCTGTGTCGACGACGGGTCGAGCAAGCGGGACACGCCGAGCGCAAGTCGCTCCGCCTTTGCGGTGGCGATGTTCGCCAACCACTCCAGGAACTCCTGATCGATGCCCGCGGAGTCGAGGTTGTCGGCCCACAAGCCGAGCGCGGACGACACCCAGGTATCAGCTCGGCTCGCGTCGGGCATCTCATCGAGGATCGCCGAGGCCGCCAGCACTTCGGTGAACATGGCTTCGTCATCCATCGACCACTCGACCTTCAAGACTGCCGCCGTCCGGTGAACGGTATCGTCGGCCTGTGCCCGAGTTGCCCGAAGTGGAAACGATCCGCCGCCAGATCGAGCCGGCCATCTCGAATCGCGTCGTTGTCGAGGCGGGTGCGTTCGCCTCGGACAAGTTCACCCCGGCGCGCGAGGTCGAGGGAGCCACTGTGGTCGGAGCCAATCGCCGCGGAAAGTATCTGCTGTTCCCGCTGGACGACGGCCGCGAGCTGATCGTTCATCTCGGGATGACCGGGCAGCTCATCCCCGACGCGCCGATCGACGACCCGTATCTCCGGGCCTGGTGGCGGCTGGATTCCGGATCCACGATCGGCTACCGAGACGTTCGTCGATTCGGCCGTATTCGGGTAACTCCAGCCGGCGAATACGAGGGCACCCTGGCGGCAATCGGGCCCGAGCCGTTCTCCGAGGACTTCACCCCCACTTCACTGCACGCCTCTCTCAAGACGAGCACCAGGCACCTGAAGACTCAACTCCTCAGCCAGCGGCCGGTGGCCGGGCTCGGGAACATATACGCCGACGAAGCCTGCTTTCGTGCGGGCGTACACCCCGCCGCCAGGCAGGTCAGCAAACCCCGCGCTGCCCGATTGCACGCCGCGATCATCGAGGTCCTCGAGCAGGGCATCAAGAATGGCGGGACGACGCTGCGCGACTACGTCAACGCCGAAGGAGAGACCGGTTCCAACCAGGGCCATCTCGACTGCTACGGCCGCTACGGCGAACCCTGTGTGAATTGTGGGACCGAGCTCCGCCGCTCCACCATCGACGCGCGGACGACGACTCACTGCCCCATCTGTCAACGCCGTTGAGTCGTACGGCCGCAGTCCGGAGCAGCGGACCTACGACCCAATCAGTGCCCATCCGAGCCGCGGGTCAGGTCCGAATCAATCGCCGGCGAGGTTCGCGACCCTCTCGTGGATGAGTTCGAAGAAGCCGTGGCTGTCGACGTCGGTGGTCCAGCGACAGTTGGCGGGCCGGTTGCGAGCCCCCCAGTAGTCAACGACCGTCATCCCCATTGTCAGCTCGGACTGGATCTCCACCTCGACGAACACGTCCTTCCCCGTATAGAGGTTGGGCTCCAGTAGATAGGCGATCGTGGCAGGGTCGTGCAGGGGGCCGCCGAACTCTCCGTAGCGCTCGATGTCGTAGCGCTCGTAGAACGACAACATCGATGCTGTCTTCTCGCCCACATCGCCGCCTATGTCCCGTATCGACTCGATCCACTCGCGCGTCATCAATGCGCTGTGGGTGACGTCGAGCGGCATGGCAACGATGGGGATTCCGCTCCGGTACATGACGTTGGCTGCATGGGGATCGACGTAGACGTTGAACTCCGCCGCGGGTGTGACATTCCCGCCGACGAAATAGCCGCCGCCCATGGTCACGATCTCCGCGATCTTGGGCACGATCCGCGGTTCGCGGATCATCGCCATCGCAACGTTCGTGGCCGGCCCCACCGGGCAGATCGTGACCTCGCCGTCGTCTGCCGCCATGAGAGTGTCGATCATCCAGTCGACAGCGTGTTGGGAGTTGAGCGCCATTGTTGGCTCATCCCAGTCGGGGCCGTCCAGGCCGGTCTTGCCATGGACCGCTTCCGCGGTGACCAGCGAGCGAACCATCGGCCGGTCACATCCGGCGAACACGGGCACGTCGCTTCGGCCTGCAAGTTCACATATGAGCAGCGCGTTGCGAGTCGTGAGGTCGAGGGGAACATTGCCGGCCGCACAGGAGATACCGAGTACTTCCAGCTCCGGCGACCCCAACGCCAGCAGGATGGCCAAGGCGTCGTCTTGGCCGGGATCGGTATCGATGATGATCTTGCGTCTCGTCACTCGACAACCCTAGCCCTACGACTCCGGCGAACTAGGAGGGCTCAGGATGGTGGTTCGGCAGCATCGCGAGCCCAAACTGCCAGGCCACCCTGTGGCAGAACGGTTGCCGGGGCCGTCTCGAGGACCTCGGAGCCTGCCGGTCCAGAAGAAACGAGCCTGACTTCCCATTTCACTGTCACGAGGGTTCCCTCGAACGAGATCGGTCCGGCAGCCGGGACAGCCAACTCGAACACATGGAGCCCGGGTCCGGAAACATCCAGTGTTGCGACAGCGCATTGATCAACGACCCCTCGACCCTCGGTGCGATAGGCCAGCTCGACCGATGAAGCGATCGGCCCGACAGGTTCGTTCGCCAGCTGCACTGCACCGGTGAAGGATTCGCCGCACTCACTCACCACGGCTTGCAAGTTCAGTCGCCTGTTGCCGCCCTCGGCTCCGGCGTCAGAAGCGCCGCCGCTCATCGACCGCTACCCCCGTCTTGAAGCCGTCGAGCGACCATCGGACCGACCTCGAGCGCGAACGTGCTTCGGTCGGTTGGAGCAGCGGGCGACGAAGTGTCGATGACCAATTCCCAACGGACTTCGTTGTTGCCGAGGTCCATCGTCGGCGGAGCAGCGGAGAGAGGAATGTCCAGGATCAGATCGCAGTCCTCGCCAAGGTTGTCGACGTCGTTCGAGGCCACTTCGACCGGCGCCGAGTAAACGATCTCCGCCATGGTCGAGCCGACGCCAGCGGACGTCTTGACCCGCTCCTGGACCTGTAACTCAGCGCTCACCTCGATACCCGAGTCGGGACGGCGCCTCACGCGACGGCGAAAGCGAGCATGGACGACGTCGCCCAGGTGAAGCGGTTCCGACGACGGCAAAAGAAGCTGTGGATTGCTCCAGCCCACCCAGACCCAGGTCGCCCGCCAGGCTCCGACCAAGGCGGCAAGGGCCAGAACCGCCAGAACGAGCACCAGCCACGTCGGGCGGTCGTCAACAGCGGAGGTAGCCGACAGGACGATGAGCGACGCCACGAAGACGCTCAACCAGATGAGGGCGACACGGCGATCGGAGGTGTCAGTCACCACCCGTTGAAGTGGCAAACCCCGATCTTCGGACTCCCGATCCTCTTGATTCATCTGTGTGTCCTAGCCGATGCCCGCCGCCAGGGACGGCAGCCCGGTACCCTCCGAATTATCCGTATCCGACGGATACTTGCACGGCCACGAGGCGGCTGCGAGTACCGACCGAACGATTCCAGATCCAATGAGCACAGATTTCCGGGACCTCCAAGCCAAGAACCGGCGAATGACCTGGGTCCTGCTCGCATCGAGTTTCGTGCTGCTGTTGATCGTGGCGGTCATCGTGGCCCTGGTCACGGTAGGCGGCATCATCGGTGTCGTCATTGCTGTGGTGATCGCTTTCGGGGGCACGTTCGCCTCATACCGGGCCTCCGACACAATCGCGCTTCGTAGCAACCGGGCCGTTCCGGCCGATCCGCAGGAGTATGCACGTCTTCACAACCTCGTTGAGGAGATGTCGATCGCTGCCGGTCTCCCTAAGCCGCGGGTCTACGTGGTCCACGACCCGGCCCCCAACGCGTTCGCCACCGGCAAGGACCCCGAACACGCCGCGATCGCTGCCACTACCGGACTCATCGCGAAGCTCGAGCGTTCCGAGCTTCAAGGCGTCATCGCCCACGAGATGGCCCACATCCGCAACAACGACATCCGGGTCATGACCGTGGCGGTGGCCACCGCAGGCGCAATTGCTCTGATCGCCGACATCTTTTGGCGGCTGCTGTATTTCGGCGGCATCACCGGTGGACGCCGCGGGAACCGAAACAGCAACGGCAACCAGGCCCAGGCCATTCTGACGATGGTCGGATTCCTGTTCGTTGTCATCTTCGCTCCACTGGCGGCAGCGTTGCTTCGTGCGGCCATCTCGAGGAGCCGCGAAGGACTGGCCGATGCCAGTGCGGTCGAGCTGACCAGACACCCAGAAGGTCTTCGTCGGGCACTCGAGAAGCTCGACGCTGACGTCACTGTCGTGCGTCGGACTTCCCACGCAACGTCGCACTTGTGGATCGAAGCGCCCGACGACCGCGAACGCGACCACAAAGGGCGCCGCTTCAACGACATGTTCAACACTCACCCCCCACTCAGCGAACGAATCGACACACTTCGCCAGATGGAGGGGCTGGCCCCGTACGAGGGGCCGACCGACAAACAGCTGGCCGACGCTCGGGAGGCCGAAGGAGCGCTCGCCTTCTCGGCCGAAACGACGGAGAGTTCGCCGCCCATGTGGGCTGACATCGCCGCCGGCACCTCTACAGCCACCCTTGTCGACACCCCCTCCGACCAAAACGTGGGCAACAACCGAGCCGGTTGGTATCCCGACCCGACCGGTGGCGGGCGCCTCCGATGGTGGGACGGGCACGCTTGGACCAGTTTCACGTCCAAATAACCCATTCACCACCTCAGCCATCTCCGCGATACCGGCAGACTGATCCTCCAAGTTACGCTGATCCAGTGCTCCCCCCCTCAATGATTCGGTTTGTCGCGTTCGGAGCCGCGGCTGCTGTCCTGGTGGCGGCTTGCTCGAGCTCGAGCGACAACTCTGCCCAGCCGATGGACCCGGCACAGCCGACAACTTCGGCGGGGCAACCTCCCGCCGAACCCACGCCTCGGCCGTCCCCCACTGTTGAACCCGACCCTCCCGGACGGGCCACCATCCCCGAGGACCTGCTGTTGGAGCCAGGACCCCGACTGGCAGTGCAGTCCGCCGATGGCCAGATCTCCACGATGCTGGGTGACGGTTCGAATGTGGTGCCGTTGACCGATGCCGCTGAAGGACGAGCCAACACCGGCCCAGTGTGGTCCCGGGATTCCAACCGCCTTGGGTGGGTCGCCAGCGACCCCGTAGGTGGAGACATCTCGGTCAGAACGGCTCGCTTCGATGGCAGCGCCTGGGGCGACGTGGCGGTCGAGTCCGCGCCTTTCCTCATGTCCTGGGATCCGACTAGCAGTCAGATCGCCGCCCTTTCAGATGCACGAGGGGTCTTCGAACTCGGCGTCATCGCCGTAGATGAAGACCCCAGGTATCAGTCCATCGACGAGGGGGCTCCGTTCTGGTTCTCTTGGAATCCCGATGCCGACGGATTTCTGGTCCACGCGAGCAACTTGCGGCTCGACCTGGTTCCGATCGAGGGAACATCCCAGGTTCTCGCACCCGAGCCTGGCGACTTCCAGGCACCACGTTGGCTGGAAGGCGCCGTAGAGCTCGTATACGCCGATCAGGTCGGAGCTGAGCAGTTCCTCGTCGTAACGGGGGGCCAGGGGAAGGGCCGTCGAGCGCTCGTCACATACGACGGCTACCTCCAATTCAGTGTTGCCCCCGAGTCCGGCCTGATCGCATTGCATGTCATCGACCCCTCGCTCGCTCCGCAATACGACGTCATCACCGCGTCCTACTCTCAACCGGACCGCTTCGTCGATGTGATCGACGACATACCGCGGAACGAACTAACCCTCATGGCTGTGTTCGGTGGCGATCCCTTCGTGCTCCACCCTGCGCCGGGCGATCTTGACCCCAACCGGGTCGTCTCGTTCCACTGGAGTCCCGATGGCTCAACGTTGGCCTGGCTCCTCGAGCTCGACCCGGGCGACGGCGACTGCGCTTCTGAGACAGCGGTATACGCGCTTCAGTTCTGGACCAACTCCGGCTTCGTCGACGGACCCGGGTTCCGTCCGAGTGCAACTCTTGCCTGCGACTACATCCCGATCTTCGATCAGCTCGAACAAAGCGTCTCGTTCTGGTCGCCCGACGGACTGATATTTACCTACGCCGGCATCGATGCGTTCACAGAAGAGAGGGGTATCTGGAACTTCGAGGTCGTGCCTGGCGCCATTCCCGAATTCGTCGCGAAGGGCGAGATCGGAGTCTGGTCGCCGGACGTGCCTGGGTCGGTCGCGCAGAGCGCCCTGTGAACCTTCACCTTCTCGTTGCCGTGGGCGGATAGCGTTCCTGACGTGGAGCGTCCTTCACCCAGACTGACTGCCTACAGCCATGGTGCTGGTTGAGCGTGCAAGTTGGGTCCCAACGACCTGGCGCAGGTTCTGCGCAACTCACCAACCCCTCAACACCCCAACCTGCTTGTCGGCAACGACACCGGCGACGACGCGGCTGTCTGGTTGTCCGACGACGGCAGCGCATTGGTTGCAACTGCGGACTTCTTCACACCAATTGTCGACGATCCCCGCGTCTGGGGTCGCATTTCCGCAACGAATGCGGTCAGCGACGTCTACGCGATGGGAGGGAAACCACTCTTTGCGCTCAACCTCGTCGCGTGGCCTCGTGACGAGTTGAACCTCGACATCCTGGGCGAGGTCATGGCCGGCGGAGCTGATGCGGCAAACGAAGGAGGTTGGGTGATTGCCGGCGGCCATACCGTCGACGGGCCCGAACCCATGTACGGCCAATCGGTGATCGGCCAGGTCGACCCCGAACACATTCTGACCAACGCACACGGCCGACCCGGTGACGTATTGGTGTTGACCAAACCGATCGGGACGGGGCTCATCGCTACGGCGGTAAAAGCGGGCGATCGGGCCGACGTCTTGCCCTCGGGCAGGTTGCACGACGCCTACTCGGCTGGAGTCAAGGAGATGACCCGGCTGAACGATGTCGCCGCCGAGGTCGCGTTGGCTGCCGGTGCCACGACTGCGACTGACATCACGGGATTCGGTCTCCTGGGCCACCTTCAGAGGTTGTCGAGTGCGAGCGGCCTCGGAGCCCATGTCGAGATCGGCGCAGTACCGCTGCTACCCGACGCCCGGAGGTTGCTGACCGAGGGCTATGTGCCTGGGGGAAGCCAGAGGAATCTCGAGGCTGTCTCCGACCACCTTACGGGCGGAAGCGACGATGACCGACTGCTGCTCGCGGATGCGCAGACCTCCGGCGGTCTGTTGTTCGGATGTGAACCCAACCGCGTCGACGAAGCATTGACGCGCCTTATCGGCAGTGGTCACAACGCTGCCGTTGTCGGCGCCCTCGAGCCAGGAGAAGCCGGCTCGATCACCCTCACCTGAGTCGACGCCCCGCCGGGTACCGATCCGATCGGCCCCGGCGCAGACTCAGGTGTCGTTCCGCGGTGTCTCCGGCGGCAACCCCGCCAGGTGCGCATGGTCGTTGTAGCGGACCAGACGCCAACGAGCCCGTTCGTGATCGTGATCGTTGACCGCAAACTCGGTGAGCGACGCGTTGAGTGTCCAGAGGTCGAACATTCCCCTACGTGGCAGGTCCAGGAAGTGACGGAAAGCCACATCCACCACCCCGCCGTGACATGCGATTACCACCGTCTTGCCCAGGTTCTCGGCGACGACGCGTTCGAGGGCCCGCGACGTTCTGTGATGGAACCCCATAGCCGTTTCGGTGTTCTCGGCCAGTGGGCGATCGGGCCGAGACCGGAAATCGATCGGCCCGTACTTTTCGGTGAGCTCATCGAACCGCATGCCGTCGGCGTCACCGGGGCGAAATTCCTCCAGGTCCTCGTCGACGTGAATCGGGTCCATCAGCAGCGCTTCGTTGACGATGTCGGCCGTCTCCAGCGCTCGTGGAAGCGGGCTCGAGTAGAGAGCGTCAACCGAGAGCTCAGAAGAGTTCTTCCACCTGTCCCGCAACGCCTCGGCTTGGTGTCGCCCAAGGTCGGAAAGACCGGAACAGGTGTTGGCTCCCCCAAGGACGCCGTTGACGGTAACGACCGATTCACCGTGACGAATCAGGATCAAGCGAGTGTCGAGGTTGTCCGACATCAACGCACCGGGCGACTTGTCGTCCAGAAGTTCGACGCGCCGTCGATAACCATCACGACGAAATGCTCAGTCTTCGGCGAAGACGTCGGCAGGGACCGTCCCAGAGGCGGTTTTCGTCATGATTTCTGCGCCATCCTCGGTGACAACCAGGGTGTGCTCGAACTGCGCCGAACGACGCTGGTCGGCGGTGACAGCAGTCCAGTCGTCATCCCAGACGTACAGCTGAGCTCCCCCGAGGTTCAACATCGGTTCGATGGTGAAGCTCATACCCGTGGAGAGCCGGGTCTTCGCCCTGGGGTCGTAGTAGTGCGGGATGGCCAGCGAGCTGTGGAACTCGGGACCCGTGCCATGGCCGATGAACTCGCGAACCACGCTGAGCTGATGGGCGTCGGCGTGCCGTTCGATCGCCTTACCGATATCGGACACAACCGCGCCGTCTCTGACCGCGTCTATCCCCGCGTACATCGCGGCTCGAGTCTCGCGGACCAGGTGGCGAGAGTCGTCGTCAACATCACCCACAAGGAAGGTGACCGAGGTGTCACCGTGGAAGCCTCGATAGAAGACAGTGACGTCGATGTTCAAGATGTCGCCGTCACGAAGCTGGCGACTGTCGGGGATGCCGTGACAGATGACCTCGTTGACCGACGTACAGATCGATTTGGGGAAGCCGCGGTAGTTGAGCGGACTCGGGTAGGCGCCGAGGCGAATGGTCTCGTCGTGGGCGATCTGGTCGAGCTTGTCGGTAGTCATGCCGACCTCTACGTGTTTGCCGACGTGCAGCAACACCTCGGCAGCCATGGCGCCAGAGCGTCGCATCGCCTCGATCTCCTGGGGCGGACGCACGAGCGGAAGCACCGATGCACCCGGATCGCCGCTGACTGCATAAGGCGGACGGGCGATCTCGGTTGGAACGGTCCGTCGGGGACTCACCATTCCAGCTCGAATCGGCGGCTCCGACGCCTGGCCTCGCGTCTTGGCCTTTCGCTTCCTCTTCGCCATGCCCGCCAGCGTACCGGCACCGCCCTGGTGTGCGCCCGACGCCGCCGCCCACCTAACCGCGCGAGTGGTGAAACAAATAGGATGTGGCCCGGCCGCGTCGGATTCAGGAGCTGAGATGGCAGGCGGGAGCACTAAGGCAATCGCAATGGCGTTCTTCGCCAACCTCGGTATTGCGATAGCGAAGTTCGTTGGTTTTGCCGTGACGGGCTCATCCTCGATGCTCGCCGAGGCCGTCCACTCGGTTGCCGACACCGGCAATCAGGGCCTGCTCATCTGGGGCAACCGTCAGGCGAAGCAAATTGCCACGCCGCAACATCCATTCGGATATGGCCGCGAGCGATATTTCTGGGCGTTCGTCGTGTCGCTGGTGTTGTTTTCGGTGGGTTCTCTCTTCGCGATCTTCGAAGGCATCGACAAGATCCGCCATCCTCATGAAATCGACTCGTTGGGTTGGGCTATCGGCATCCTCGTCTTCGCAATGGTGCTGGAGGCGTTCGCGTTCCGAACGGCGTTCATCGAGTCCAAGAAGGTGAAAGGAAGCCACTCCTGGCCTGCGTTCATTCGTCGATCCCGGACCCCGGAGCTACCAGTCGTCCTCCTCGAGGATTTCGGAGCAATGATTGGTCTGGTCCTGGCATTCGTGGCGCTGATGATCGCAAACGCCACAGGGAACGCGCGCTGGGACGGTGTCGGCACCTTGTCCATCGGCATCCTCTTGGGTCTCATAGCGATCGTGTTGGCATACGAGATGAAGAGCTTGTTGATTGGCGAGGGCGCACTTCCCGAGGAACTGTCCGCAATCGAGGCGGCACTCGAGGGTCAGCCTCAGGTTGAGCGCGTGATTCACATGCGCACCCAGTACCTGGGGCCAGAGGAACTGCTTGTAGGCGCGAAGGTTCACTTCTCGGCGAACCTCGACGGACCCGCCCTGACCGATGCCGTGGACCATGCCGAAGCGGCAATCCGCGACGCGGTGCCCAAGGCGCGAATCATCTACCTGGAGCCCGACCTCTACGAGACCGCCGAAGCTTCGCCAATCGACCCGGACCAAGACAACAGCTGAACGCGGCATGACTGGGCGCACCTCGGCGCACCTCGTCGCACGAAGGGATGGCCTCGGTGGGCAGCCATTCGAACGGGCGAGTACCCTCCTGGCCGTGTTCACAGCGCTCGTACTCACCCAGAACGAAGACAAGTCCGTCAATGCCTCGATCGATCAGCTCGACGAGGCGTCTCTGCCCGACCGCGAGGTCACGGTCGACATCGAGTTCTCGACGATCAATTACAAGGATGGGCTCGCCATCACGGGACGTCCCGGGGTCGTCCGCGCATACCCGATCATTCCCGGTATCGACTTGGCCGGAACTGTCACCAGCAGTGCCTCCGATATGTACTCCCCCGGAGACAAAGTGGTCTTGAACGGGTGGGAGGTCGGCGAAAGCCACTGGGGCGGCTTGGCCCAACGAGCCCGCCTCGATGCCGGTTGGCTGGTTCCCTTGCCGGCCGCGTTCACCACCGAACAAGCAATGGCAATTGGTACGGCGGGCTACACGGCGATGTTGTGCGTGCTGGCGTTGGAGGAACATAGCGTGACGCCGGAGAGCGGTCCGATTCTGGTCACCGGCGCATCGGGCGGGGTGGGCAGCACCGCCGTCGCGATCTTGGCAAAGCTGGGGTACGAGGTCGTTGCATCAACCGGCCGACCAGACGAGCACGCCTACCTCAGCTCCCTCGGAGCCTCCGAGGTCATCGAACGGAGCGAACTGAGCGAGCCGAATCCGCGTCCGTTGCAGAAGACTCGTTGGGCGGGCGCCGTTGACGCCGTCGGTAGCCATACGCTCGCAAACGTGATCGCTCAAACCCAACCTGGGGGATGTATCGCCGCCTGCGGACTCGCGCAGGGCCCTGACCTACCCGCGTCGGTGATGCCGTTCATCCTCCGTGGCGTGGTGTTGGCCGGCGTCAACTCGGTGTACGAGTCCTTCGAGCGCCGCCAGCAGGCTTGGAGCCGACTCGCAGCCGACCTCGACCCCGATGCACTTGCATCAATGACTCAGGTCGTAGGCCTCGGCGAAGCAATCGAGGTTGCCTCCCGCATTCTGGACGGCGAGATCCGCGGACGCGTCGTCGTAGACGTCAACGCGTAGACCCGCCCAGAATCCTCCGGGTTCACACCCGGATGCCGTCGCGCCAGTTCTCGATCAGCGATGGATCGGTGATGGACCGGGCCCAGACCTGCGCGACCTCCCCGTCAGATCGTTGAACGGTGAGGTTGGTAGGCCAAAACGCCTGAGGAAGAATCGGCAGGCGAACAAAGCGGTTGTCACGCACGAGGTCGTGTTGCGCCCAACTCGGCCTCGGGAACGTGACCGAGGCAATCTCGATCGACTCGACGTCTTCGGGTAGCTGCTCCCAATGGCCGTGTTCGGCCGGAGTCTCAGGGCAATGCAGCACGGCATAACGACTGAGGGAGTGGGCCCACGCAACATCCATACCTCTCAGTCGTCACAATCGCATGAGTCCTGAGGATCTGGAGGAGACCGGAGAGGATTATCGCTACGCCGAGCTCAGTGCTCGTCAATGCGAGCGGCCCGCTC
Source organism: Acidimicrobiales bacterium (assembly GCA_051011515.1). Classification (GTDB taxonomy): domain Bacteria; phylum Actinomycetota; class Acidimicrobiia; order Acidimicrobiales; family UBA8592; genus JBPCTU01. The sequence continues at coordinate 8,797 of JBPCTU010000020.1, read as the reverse complement.
GGCCTCCACCGCAGCGATGTCAGCAACCACGTGAGCAGCGAGGACACGTACGTTCGGTTCGAGGACCATGGAGTCGTGGGTGCCGGGGACCTCTCGCAGATGGAGGCTCTCCACCCGTTCGGACCAGCCGTTGTCGGCAACCTGGACCTGCCAGCCGGGGTTCATGTACCGGCCTCCGGTGATCCGGAATGCCATGTTCATCGGGGGCCGATACATGTGAACGTCGCCGGCATACGGCTCGGGCACATAGTCCGCGACTGCCCGATGGAAGGCATCAACGATGCTGTCGGATCGGAACTCGTGTTGCGCGTAGTCACGATTCTCGAGTGCTCGTTTGTGGGTCTTCCACCACAACTTCTCCCGCATGTAATACGCCGGATAACGATGCTTCATCGCGCGTAGCCGCTGGCTGTGCAACATCAATTTGTCGGCTTTGTTGAGTTGCGCTCGAAGATCGGGAGCGGGCGTATCGAGCATCACGACCATCGCCACCTCGCGGCCCTGAGCCGTCAATTGTTGGGCCATTTCGTACGCCGTTATGCCTCCCCCGGAAAATCCTCCGAGGACGTAAGGGCCGTCCGGATGTACTTGGGTTATCTCTTCGAGGTAAGCCGTAGCCATGTCCTCGAAACGCTCGTGGGGTGCTTCGTCATCACGCAGCCCTCTGGCCTGTACGCCATAAACGGCTCGATCGGTGCCCAACAGCATCGCAAGATGACGAAGGTTGAGGATGTTCCCGAACATGCCGGCCACGAGGAAGAGCGGCGCTCCTCCACTGCCGGGGTCGGGCGACATCTGCACCACATGTCGCATCGACGCCGCGTGCTCGACCGCTGCGGCGCTGGCCACAGTGATCTCACCTGTGTCGCCAACTTCAGCACGGATGAGGTCGGCGAGTGACGACACCGTGGAGGCGTCGAAGAGGACCGACATCGGCTGGTCAACTCCGAAGCGCTGCTTGATCGAAGCGAACAGTCTCAGCGCCACCAGTGAATGTCCACCGAGCTCGAAGAAGTCGTCGTCGACACCAATCGGGTCGACACCGAGGAGCTCTTCCCAGAGCTGAACCAGCCCTCGTTCGATCTCATCGGCCGGCTCTCGATATTCCGACGCAAGGTTGGGCCGCTCGAACCTCATTGCTTCGTCATCGTCGGTCAAGGCAAGATCGATCAACTCGATCTGGCCCTGGATTGGAAGCGGGCTCACGAACACGTGGTTGGTGTTGCGGGATTCGAGGACCCGCTCGAAGGCCTGCCACCCTTCCTCGGGTTCGATACCGGCATCAAGGAAGCTCTGGAACATCACCTCCGGAGAGGCCGTATCTCCGACCGCACCCAGAGCGCCCGTAGAGCCATCGGGTTCACCAAAAGTGATCTCCTCGGCCATGCGAACGATCGCGAAGTTCTCGATCTCGACGAGCACGACGCCCGCCGGATCAACAACCGTGATGTCGAACCTCACCAGGTTGGCTCCGGGCGATACGTCGCGCAGCCGGAGATGGCTGAAGACGCGCTCCTGAAGGGGGCCGTGCCATGTGACCGCGCCGTATGTCATTGGGACATAGAGCGGTGGGTTCGGATCGTCTTCGTAGCCGTCCACCAGCGGCAGACCAAACCCGGTCGCCATGTCCAACAAGGCCGGATGGACGTTGAAGTGGTCCGTGTCGCCGGAGAACTCTGGACGAAGAGCAACCTCGGCCAAGGCCTCTCCGTCGCCCCAGACGATGGAACGCAGATTGCGCCAGCGATCGCCGAAGACGATGTGGTCTTCCTGACGCGTGCGAATGCCCGACTGGTCTGACTCGGTCCTCACATCGCAGCGACCCCGGATCTCGTCGAGGTCGACGCGAGATGGTGCGACTTCGACCGACTGCAGGACCGCCTCGGAGCTGGTCTGCCAGCCACTGGCGGAGCCCTGTGCGGCCGTTTCGACGCGAGCCCTCATAGCGCCGTCTTCGGCGCTCATCAGCACTCGCGCATCACGAACGATGCCATCGGGAACAAGCAGCGGACTGGTGAAACTCAAGTTCTCGACCCGAACAGCCTCGGCACCGGACTCCAACGCGGTCGATACGAGCAGCTCGAGATGTCCGGTTCCAGGAAGAACCGCCCGGCCGGACTCGGACCGGTGTTCGTCCAACACCCACATTGTCTCGGCGCTCAGCTCTACAACGCCAACTGTGCGATCGTCCTCGGTGGCAACGAAGTCGAGAAGGGGGTGATCGCTCGGAGCGAATGCTACGTCCATCTTCTCGGCGCCGGATTCAGCTGCCAGGCCTACCTCGCGCCAGGGGCCCCAAGCGAGGGAAATGATCTCGGGTGATCCGGACTTCGTCTCGCGAGCTCCATAGGCGTCAAGGAAAGCATTCGCAGCGGCATAGTCGACCTGGCCCGGGATCCCCAGAGCGGTGGAGGTGGACGAGAAGTAGACGATGAACTCGGCGTCGGTGTCAGCCATGACCTCATCGAGGACCATGGCACCCTGGACCTTGGGAGTCAGGACCCGGTCCAGTTCGTGCTCGGTCTTCAGAGCGATCAGGTTCTCTTCGACGATTCCCGCGGTATGCAGCACACCGTCAATGCGACCGAACCGTTCAGTGGCTTCCTTGACAACGTCTTCCATCGCGGAGATGTCGGCCACATCGGCGCTGGCGGTCATGTACTCGACACCAGCGTCCTCGAGCGCCAACAATTTCCGAAGCCGTTTCGACGTCGCGTTCCCGGGGCCATGCTCGGCCAGCCATGAGTCCCAATCGCCCCGTGGGGGCAGTTCGGCGCGCCCGACCAGCACGAGTCGGGCGTTCCAGGCCCGACCGAGACGGTCGGCGAGGCTCATCCCGAGACCACCCAGGCCACCTGTGACCATGTAGACACCACCGGAACGCAGCCTCGCCTCGGAACTCGCACCGTCCAAATGGGCACGGTCGAGAGATCGAACGTAACGCCGGCCACTGCGGTAGCCGACGTATGAGCCACTTCCATGAGACGCAAGGTCACGCATGACCATTGCTACGACGTCGTCCAGGTCCGATACACCAGCCACGTCCTTACCCTGCGCTCGAGCCAGCACTCGCTCAGCATGCTCGGCCGCTCGACGCGACCAGGAAGACGGGCCGGCCTGTTCGACGTCGACATCGACAACCGAGATTTCGATGCCCGGGTACTCATGGGGAATGACCTCGACGGGCCCCACGAGGGTGGCTTTCTCGGGATGATCCACCACGCCGGCCACCGGCATGGCGCCGTTGGTTACGACATCCCACCTCTGTTGTGCATCGGGGAACTGATCACCGACTGCCTGCGCCAGGTGGACCAAGCTCAGAAAGCCTCGCTCCTGCATGTGGTGATACCAGCTGGAACCCGGCCTGACGACCTTGTCGGTCGTAAGAGACCACAGATGCAGGACACGGTCGGGGATGAAGTCACTTCCGGCCAGATCGTTCAGCAGCTGGTCGTAGCCGGAACGACCCGACTCGGGCGCAACAACAAACGCGTTGTCGGCGAGCCGGGCAAATGAGTCTCCCTCGAAAACGGAGACGACCTCGTGCCCGTCGCCCTCCAGCCGAGAAACCAGACCGTCGGAGATACCGGCCCGGTCCTTGAACACAAGCCAGCGGCACGGTGCGATCGGTTCGGCGGCACCCGGCGCTGGTTCCTCGTGCCAGACCGGCGTATAGAACCAGTCTGCTACGTCCTCGCTCCGGTAGAGCGTCGTCGACGTCGGCGCAGTAGCAGCTGCACCTTCTCCGGGTTCGAGGAAGTACCGCTGATGCTGGAAGGCATAGGTGGGTAGCTCGACAAATCTCCGCTCTTGGCCCTCATAGAACCGATCGGTATCGACATCTACGCCCGCTGCCCACAGCCGGCCAACGACGTCGAGCAGGAAAAGGTCATCCTCGACCGCTTGTTCGGGGTGGCGCATCGACGAGATGATGGGCTGTTGCGGGCGTGTTGTCGCGCTGGCCTTCGCGAACGAAGACAGGGCTCGACCAGGTCCGACCTCGAGAAGCACCGTGCCTTCAGGTTCGAGCAGGAGCGAAGCGTTGTCGCCAAACCGAACAGTGTTGCGAAACTGACGCACCCAATACATCGGATCGGTGGCGTCCTCAGGCTGGAGCCAACCGCCGGAGTAGTTCGACGCGATAGGGATCGACGGCTCATGCAGCTCGACCGAACGGAGTTTCGCCTCCCAGGCGGGCAGAACGGGTTCGAGCAACGAGGAATGGGCCGGAGCGGCCAGCGGGATTTCGCGGATCTCGACGCCGGCCGCGTTCAATGTGTCGCTGAGCGTCTCGACATCGCGCTCGGACCCCGACACCACAACAAGATCAGCAGCGTTGATCGACGCAACCGCGAGCGTGCCGAACAAATAGGGCTCGACCTCTTGGGCGGGTATCTGGACCGAAACGAGCGACCCATCGCATGAGCCGGCTAGTTGTCCTCTCAGGACCGCCAGATCGAGTGCGTCGTCATAGGAGAAGACGCCGGCGACACAGGCGGCAGTCAACTCCCCGAGGCTATGACCGGCCATGGCTCGTGGGCTGAGACCCCACGACTCGAGTTGTCTGGCCATCGCGAAGGAGGTGATGAAGATCGCCGGAAGCTGCCGGTCGGTAGGTGCCAGGAGTTTTTCGGCCTGTTCCTCCTCGCCTGGCTCGGGGTACATGAGGGGCCGGAGGTTGAGACTGTGGACCTCATCAAGCCGGCTGAGCCCAAGATCTACGGAATCGCGGAAGACAGCCTCGTTCTCGTAGAGGTCGCGCCCCATCGTGACGTACTGGGTTCCTCCGCCGGGGAACAGGAACGCCAAGCTGGCATGTTCGTGGAAGAGCTGCCTCGTGGGAGCCGTGTTTGCATCACCGTTCCGGAGGCGTTCGATTGCCTCGGCGGGCGAGCTCGCCACGACGGTCCTCCGGGTGTCAAAACCATGACGTCGGGTGTGCAGGGAATGAGCAGCATCGGCAAGTCCGACGTCGTCGGTGGCCTCAGCCTCCAGAAAGGCCGCGAGGCGTTCGGAATTGTCGTCAACCGCGGCGGTGGATCGCCCAGAGACTCGCAGCAGGCGCGCGCGACGCGAACATGCGCTCGCTGACGTTGCGACCTCGGGGGCAGCTTCTACGACTACGTGCGCGTTTGTGCCTCCGACCCCCAGCGAGCTGATGCTGCCGCGAGGTGGTGTCGACTCTGGCTTGGGCCAATCGGTCAGCCTGTCGTTGACCACGAACGGGCCGGAGTTCAGGTCCAGCGCGGGGTTCGGCGCCTCGAAGTTGATCGATGGTGGGATCTGCTGATGTCGGAGTGCCTGGATCAGCTTGATGAAGCCGGCTATCCCCGCGGCTGTGTCCAGATGACCGATGTTGGGCTTGACCGATCCGATCCTGATCGTTGCAGAGCCGCCCGCAGGGCCGAAAGCATCGTTGAGCGCCGCTATCTCGATGGGGTCGCCCAACGGAGTGCCGGTGCCGTGCGCTTCGACGTATTGAATAGTTTCGGGCTCTACGTCAGCCATTGCCAAAGCCTCAGCGATCGCTGCTGCCTGGCCGGTCACGCTGGGGGCCAGAAAGCTCACCTTGCCGGATCCATCGTTGTTGATGGCCGAACCCTTGACCACTGCAAGGATGCGATCACCATCGTCGATGGCATCGCCCAGGCGTCGCATGGCCACCAGACCGGCACCGCTGCCGAAGACTGTGCCCTGTGAACGGTGATCGAATGCTCGACAGTGACCGTCGGGAGAAAGAGGCTCCCCCTCGCGGTACTGATAGCCGACCTCGTGGGGGATCTCGATGGTCACTCCGCCGGCGAGCGCCATGTCGCATTCGTACTGCAACAAGCTCTGTGCCGCCTGGTGAATGGCCACTAGCGAGGTTGAACAGGCCGTCTGGACGTTGACGCTCGGGCCCGTCAGATCGAGCGCATAACTCAGCCGAGTTGCGAGAAAGTCCTTGTCGTTGCCAGCGTGACGAAGCTCGAAGATCCCGGCGCGGTGCACAAGGTCGGGGTTCGACAACACGTTGTAGATGAAATACGCCCCCATCCCACATCCTGCGAACACCCCGATGTCTCCATCGAAGCGACCTGGCAGATGCCCTGTGTTCTCGAGGGTTTCCCACGCCACTTCCAGCAACACCCGATGCTGGGGATCCATCACCGAGGCATCCTTGGGGCCGAGCCCGAAGAAGTCCGCATCGAACATGTCGAAGTCGGCGAGCGGGATTCCACTCTTGACGTAGTTGGGATCGGCAATCAGCGCTTCTGGAATCCCTGCAGAGCGGAGCTGGTCGTCGTCGTACCGACGCACGCTCTCGTGTCCGTCGCGCAGGTTGTGCCAGAACTCCGTCGGGTTGTCGGCATCGGGGAACCGCCCAGCCATGCCGACAACTGCAATATCGTTCGAGAGTGCACTGTCGTTGGGATCAGCACCGCCGTTCGAGTCAGCACCGCCGTTGGGATCAGCACCGCCGTTCGATGCAATTTCGGTCATCGAGGTCAAACCTGCTCGTGTGGTCGATTGATGTCTGGATGTCTCATCGTCGCCGTGCCTTGGCCCGAGCGGCAGCACGCCGACTGGCCCTCGAGGCCGATACCGCCCGGGCGTCGGTGGCGGCTTCGGTCTCGGTTGCGGGTGCTCGCTCGCCATCGGACGGAGTCGAGACCGGTGATTGATCCTGTGCAAATGCAGCAGCCAACTCGTTGACCGTGCCGTACCGGAATACATCGACGAGCGAAACCGGTCGCTCTAGCTCGGCCTCGAGCGCGTCGCGAAGGGTCACGACCTGCAGAGAGTTGCCCCCATGGTCGAAGAAGCTCCGATTGCGATCCACGACGGTGACTCCGAGCACGCTTCGCCATGCATCCTCGACCAGCTTGGCCATTTCGACGACACCAACGGCCTCTGATCCCGGAACTTCAGTAGTAGTGGACGTGGGAGCTGGACTCGCAGCGGGCGGGGACGGTGCCGACGATGGTGTCGAGGGTTCGGCCTCTGCCGAAAGGGCCTTTCGATCGACCTTGCCGTTTGGCGTGGTGGGAAGAACCGCATGCCACTGGAACCGCTCGGGAACCATGTGTTGTGGCAGCGCGCCGGCGAGCGCCTCCTGCAGCTGCCGGGCGTCTTCCACGTCGCCGACGCCAACCAGGTGGCCCACCAGGGTGACTGAATCTCCCTCTCCATGGACGACGACAGCCGCTTCATCAACGTCATCGCGTTGTTCAAGCGCCACTTCGATCTCGCCCAGTTCGATCCGGTGTCCCCTGATCTTCACCTGGCTGTCAGCTCGCCCGTGAAACGCCAGACGACCGTCGGGCCGCCAGCTCACCAGATCGCCCGTTCGATAGATCATGCCCGGCGTGTCGATGCGCTCCACGAACCGGTCAGCAGTCAATTCAGGGCGGTCGTGGTATCCGGCCGTGACACCTTCACCACCGATCAGTAGCTCTCCGATCGCTCCCGCCGGCCTGAGCTGGCCGCTTTCGGCGACCACCCTCACAGCGGTGTTCGACAGAGGCCGACCTATTGGAATGGCGCCCGACTCGAGATCGTCGCGTGTGACCTGATGGCTGGTTGACCAGATCGTCGTTTCGGTGGGCCCGTAGACATTGATCAGGTCGCCGCCTACCGCGTCGAACAGGTCCTCGGCCACCGACAACGGGCAGGCCTCGCCTCCTACCAACATCTTGTCGAGCGTCGCCAGCGCACTCCGACTCTGCGGATCTGCCAGCAGGATTCGAGCTTCTGATGGCGTGCACTGGAGATGAGTCACGCCGTGTCGCTCTATGAGCGACCCGTAGGTTTCGGGAGCGGTGGTCTCGCCACTCTGGTCGACAAAGGCCTCCCTCACGACATCGAGGTGTTGGAGGTTTTCGAGTACCTCGTCCCCGGGGACGCCGAAGTCGATCAGACAAGCGATCTCATCGACCCCGACCCCGGCAATTCCTTCCGCGAATTCGACGGCGCGAGAAACGTCGCCGAACAATCCACTGGTCTCGAAGTAGCGAGCAAAGGAGACCTCTAGAAGCGCGTCCATGTCCTCTGGAGTCAGACCGGCCAACGCCCCGTCGGCCTCGGTTTTGGTCGGGTCGAAGGTCGGGAAGGCCGAAGCATGTTCTTTGACCAACGCAATGCTGTCGCGCAGGTAGGCCTTCATCGGCTCCTTCACTGTGTCACGCACGACATCGACATCGCCGGTGACGAACGTGTGCAGCATCAGCGAGACCGTGCCAGTGCCCGGGTGACCAGCGGCCGACCATGCCGTCCGGTAGGCAACGATCTTCTCCGCGAGATCGTCGATGCTCTGCCCCAGGAGGTGCGTGAGCAGGTTGAACCCGTTCGTGCCGGCCAACTCGAAGCTCTCGACGTTGCCGGCGGTGGTGTACCAGATCGGCAATTCGGGCTGCACGGGACGAGGGAGTGGCAGAACGTCGACGGGCCCCTTCGGGCCGTCGTAGGTGACTGCTTCACCTCGCCACATCCGTCGCAGTTCGTCTATCTGTTCCAGCAAGGCCGCCTTCGACTGCCCGTAATTCTGGGGTCGGAGCACAAAGTCTTCCGGATGCCACCCCGCAGCGATGGACAGACCGACCCGACCACGCGAGAGCTGATCGACAACGGCCCACTCCTCAGCCGCTCGGACCGGGTGATGCAGCGGAAGGACGCAGCTGCCGGATCGGATCGCGACGTTTTCAGTTACTGCAGCAACGGCGGCGCCGGTGACAGCCGGATTCGGGAAGGGACCACCGAAGTCGTTGAAGTGGCGCTCAGGAGTCCATACCGCGCCGAAACCGTGGCGGTCGGCGAA
>JBPCTU010000019.1:0-6977 GCA_051011515.1 Acidimicrobiales bacterium | reverse complement strand
CCCTGGTGTTCTGTGCGGCCCCTGCCGATGTGCGTCACGTTCTCGTCGATGGCCGCCTGCTGATCGACAACGGTGAGCTGACCACAGCGGATGAGGCCGCGCTGCTGGCGCGAGCCGAGGCTTCGGCCCGCACGCTCTTTGAGAAGGCCCAAGTGGCTACTCGACTCCGCCGCTGAGTCTGGGCGACCTCAGGTCTGCTCCAACACCTCGGAGGGGTCCGTCGCTGCGATCGTCAGAGCCTCAGCGCGCGTCATGCCAGGCCGGTCCGTGCTCAGAGCCCACGTGACGCCGAGGCGTTCGAAATCGCCGTACTCGAGTGATGGATTCGGCCGACATGCCACGTCGAACCCATCCAAACCACCTCGCTCGTGCGCCACGGCTTCGATCATCTGCGCGAGCTGGTCGGCACCGACGTCGACAGGGAAGAGGCCCTCGTGGCGGGCCGCCCGGCGCACCGGCTTCATGGCTTGACCCCGGGCTGCGAACCACAAAGGAATCCGCGGCTGTTGCACCGGCCGAGGTTCGACAGTTACGTCGCGCGCAACAAAGTGCTTCCCTTCGAAGTCAACCCTTTCACCGCTCCACAACTGTGTGAGCAAGTCTGCCCCTTCATCGAGGCGCTGGCCCCGCTCCTTGGCGTCGACAACTTCCCCGAGTTTGGACAGCTCTCCCGAGGTGTCCACCCCCAGTCCCAACCCGATCGTGAGCCGTCCATCGGAAAGGTGATCGAGCGACAACGCTTCGCGGGCGACCTTGATGGGGCGACGTCTCGTGATCGGCGTGACCATCGGGCCGATCCGGACGCGTTCCGTGGCGGTCGCGATGGCTGCCAACGCCACCCAGGGGTCGGCGATGGCCTGAGGTTCGCCGGTTGGCCGCAAGACGTGGTCCCAAATGAAGACTCCGTCCCAGCCGTTCTCTTCGGCGGCCACTGCCACCTCGACCAGAACCTTCGGGTTCGAGAGTTCGCCTGTTGGCGCAAGGAAGACAGCGTGGAGCATCAGCTGTCGAAGATACTGTGCCGAGGTGACCGAACACACCGACGATGAGTCCGCGGGTGGCATCTGGTCGGGTCCGTATCTGAGGGTAACGGTCGCGAACCTGACGATCATCGCAGTCGCGGCATTCGACGGACTGGCTGTCATCGCCGCCCTGCCGTCGATCGCCGAGGACCTCGGGGATGTGGCGCTGCTGCCGTGGGTGGCGACGGCATATCTAGGGGCTAGCTCGATCGCGGTCATCGTCGCCGGCCCAGTCATCGATGCAGTGGGTGTCCGTCGGACGTTTCGGGTCACCGGTGTCTGGTTCCTGGCCACGACAACGGCGGTTGCTTTTGCTCCCACTCTCGAGCTGCTCCTGGTGGCACGAGTCGCCCAAGGTCTTGGTGGCGGGCTCGTCATAGCCGTCGCTCTCGCGTCGGTGGGTCTCGCCTATCCGCACCGCCTACGCCCGAGAGCGTTCGCTGCAAACTCGGCAGTCTGGGGACTGATGGGCTTCGGCGGGCCAGCGATAGCCGCAGCGGTGTTGGCAATCGAGGGGTGGCGGTTGATCTTCATCGCCCAGTTGCCTATCACTGCGCTGGCGCTGGCAGCCGGATGGAACGCTCTACCGAGCACGCGCGAGAAGCCGCAGCGGATCAGAATCGACTTTCCGGGTGTCGCCTTGTTGACCGTTGCCACCTTGCTGATGCTCATCGCCTTGGGTCAGATCGGCGTCAGAAACTGGCTGGCGGTGGTTGCGGGAGTCCTCGCCGTCGTGGCGCTTGCTCTGTACTGGTACTTCAGTGGTCGCGCCAAGAACCCGGTGCTCGAACGGCAACACATCACCCGGTTTCCTCTTGGGTGGGTTCACCTCACTGCCGGGCTGGTCCTCGCCGCTGGTCTCGCAGCCGACAACTACCTACCGCTGTATGTTCAGGTCACCCGCGGTCACTCCGAGGTGTTCGCAGCGTTCTCTGTGACCTTCCTCACGGTTGGTTGGACGATCGCATCGTTCGTGTACGCGCGGGTTCTCGCCCATTGGCCCGAGTATCGGGTGATCCTGCTTGGCGCGACCATGCTGATTCCATCGTTGGCTGTGGCCGGAATCCCGATTGCGCTCAATGCTCCACTGTGGATCATCTTCACCGGATTCTTCGCGGTCGGCCTGTCGATCGGTTTCGTGTCGACCGCTGGACTCACGCTGATCCAACACAGCAGCGAGGCGAGCGAGATGGGTCGCGTCAACGCAGCACATCAGTTCCTGCGGACGCTCGGGATCACCTACGGCGTGGCTCTCGGTGGAGCTGTCCTGTTGCTGGTTGTCGACAATCGGATCGGCGACGTGGAGGTGGTTCGGAGCGTGCTTGCAGGCGATGACATGTCCGTTGGCTCGGCGACGGCGGACGCGGTCCAGGCGGGCCTGTTCTGGGCGACGGTCGCCGGTGGAGTTCTGGGAGTTGGTTGTCTGATAGCAGCGCGAGCCCTTGCGGCGCGCAGCAAGTCCGAGTGACACCTACTCTTGGCGAGAGGCTTCGACAAGGGGGGCCAAATTGAACCTCGAGGGAAAAACGGCTCTAGTCACCGGTGGGGCACGCCGCGTCGGGAAGGCGATCACCCTCGCGCTGGCGCGTGCTGGGGCAAACGTCGTGATCAACTACAACAGTTCTGTAGGTGAAGCGGAGGAAACCGCCGGCGAGGCGGAAGCTCTAGGGGTTGCGGCAATGCCCGCCCAGGCAAGCGTGGCGGACTACGAGGCAGTTGGTGCAATGGTCGATGCGGCCGTCGCTCGTTTCGGCACGATCGACGTCCTGGTCAACAACGCCTCGACGTTCATCCCCGACAGCTTGCCGACAAAAGACTTGAGTGTGTGGCATCGCAGTATCGACACGCTCGTCCACGGCCCGTTCTACTGCGCCAACCAGGTAGCGCCGGTCATGCTCGAAAACGATGGTGGTGTCATTATCGGCATCGGGGATCTGAGTGCATTCGAGCCCTGGCCGGGTTTTGCGGGTCATGCCGTGGGGAAAGGCGCCATCCTGTCGCTCACCCGTCAACTTGCGTTGGAGTTGGCACCAACGATCAGGGCGAACGCGGTAGTTCCCGGCCCCGCGCTAAGGCCTCTCGACTACGACGAGTCGACGTACCAACGGGTCGCGGACGAGACCCTTGTTGGCCGGTGGGGGACGCCCGAGGAGATGGCGCATGCTGTCGTGTTCTTGGCTGAAGCCGACTACATAACCGGCGAGATCCTCACGGTCGATGGCGGCCAGCGCTACGGGCACCGCAAGAATGTCCATGGCTGAACGGGCCTGACCGACATGGTCGCCGCTGGGGTCCACATCGTGCCGTTGATGCCTGCCCGCGACGTGGTGGAGCTCGCTGTTCAGGCCGAGCGCCTCGGTTACGACTACTGCATGGTTGCCGACGAAGGCGTCCACCCCGACATCTACGCTTGTCTGGGCGCAGCGGCTCTCAGAACCGAGCGAATCCGCCTCGGGGTGATGACGAATGGCTACACGCGGCACCCTGCGGTGACCGCTGCTGCGCTGGCGACTGTCAACGAGCTGTCGAATGGCAGGGTCGTCGCGACCGTGCTCGCGGGCGGATCGATGGTGTTGGGGCCGATGGCAATCGAGAGGGTGCGGCCGTACCGAGTCGTCGAAGACACGATTGTCGCGGTGAGGGCCCTCTGGACCGGGGAAGAGGTGACATGGGAGGGCACCACTTGCTCGCTCGACCACGCTCGGCTGGGGATGGGCCCTCAACACATTCCTTTGTGGATCGCGAGCCGGGGCCCGATGGTTCTCGGTCTGGCCGGCCGGGTGGCGGACGGTGTCGTGCTCACGGTCAAGCCCGACCTGGGGGCTGCGATTTCGGTCGTCGACCAAGCAGCCGCGGACGCGGGGCGCGAACCCCCCACCCCGATGTACCTGGGGCGGATCTGTTACACGACCGAGATGCTGGAGGCGCAGCGCAGAACGCTCTCGTTCGTCTTGATGGATTCTCCTCGCCGGACTTTGGAGTCACTCCACCTCGACCCACACGCGATCGAAACCGTCCAGACAGCCGCTAAGAGGAACGAACCCGCATTGGTCGACCCGCTCGTTACCGATACCTTGCTGGAGCGTTATCAGGTAGCAGGTTCGCCTGCTGAATGTTCGGCTGAGCTGGCAGCGATGGTCGAGAATCACGGCCTCAGTACGGTTCTGATCGACGCATTGTCCGACGATCTCCACGAGAATCTCGAAGTGATGGGATCCTCTCTCTCCATCATCCGAGGAGCTACCCAATGACCATCCGCCGCCTCAACCACATCTTCGGTCCCGACGGCCGAGCTGTAATCGTGGCTCTCGACCATGGGTTGATAGACGGTCCATGCCCAGGGTTCGAACAACCAGGCGCGACCATCGATGCCGTGTTGAAGGGAGGTGCTGATGCGATCCTGACCTCGGTCGGGGTCGCCTCCGCCTTCGCCGAGCCCCTCAGCCGGGCCGGGTTGATCATTCGCAGCGATGGCGCCGAGACCAACCTCGGTGACCCGAGCAGTGGATCGTTGGGCCAGTTCTTCGGTCCCGAGGAAGCTCTGCGGCTTGGCGCGGATGCGCTTGTTGTGACGGCGATGCCGGGTAGTGACAAGGAAGCCCGAACCCTCGAGAATTTGGCTCACACCGTCGCCGAGGCGCATGCGTGGGGACTACCAGTACTGGGCGAGATGGTGCCCGGCGGCTTCAACAGCGGGCCGGAGTCCCGCGGTTCGGAGGCGGTTGCTCTGGCAGCGAGGCTCGGAGCCGAGTTGGGCGCCGACTTCATCAAGGCGCCGTACTGCTCCGGCTACGAGACCGTGACCGGGTCCACGTTTGTGCCGGTGGTCATCCTCGGTGGAGCAAAAGGTGACGAACGCGACATGCTCCAGAACATCCACGATGCGATCCGCGCCGGGGCCAGCGGCGTCGCAATTGGTCGCAACGTGTTCCAGTGCGATGATCCGACGGCGATGACTCGGGCGATTGTCGCTCTGGTGCACGACGACGTGTCGGTCGACGAGGCGCTGGCCATCATCGGCTGAACAAGTTTGCCGGGACGAGAAATGAGCCCTGAAGTGGTGGTCGGACTGGATGCTGGCACCACGTCCACCAAGTTCGTCGCGGTTGATTCGTCCGGCTCGATCGTGGCCGAATCCTCGTCAGGCGACATTTCTGTGTCCGTGTCGGATTCCGGCGGCGCAGAACAGGACAGTGCCGAGATCTGGGAGGCGGTGGTCGCGGCTTGCCGATCTGGTGTCGCTCAACTCGAGGCTGCCACGACCGTCGTCGGATTGGCACTCGCGAGCCAGAGCGGATCGGTGGTTCCGATGACCACCCATGGACCTGCCAGCGTCGTTACCTGGATGGACCGCCGCTCTGAGAGTCTGGTCGACGGTTGGGACGCGGAGACGAAGGCGATGGTCCGGCGTGAGAGCGGGTGGACCTTGGAACCAGGTCTCGGGCTCGCCACGATCGCATGGTTCGGTGTGGGGCACCCTCAGGCTGCGTTCTCGCGGTGGGCTGCCGTTGACGACTGGCTGATGTGGCGCTTCACTGGCTCGTGGCTCACCAACCCGTCGAACGCCGCAGGAACGCAGCTCACCGAGGTCGAGTCCGGCCGCTGGAGTCCGACGCTGTGCGATCTTGCCGGTGTCGAGCCCGACGTGCTGTCACAGATCGTGGACTCAGGAACTATCGCCGGGGCGCTGGGTACCGAGGTGGCCGGAGATCTGTTGATGGCAGGGGGTACACCAGTCGTCGTCGGTGGTCACGACCAGACTTGTGGTGCCTTGGCATTGGGCGCTGTGGAGCCTGGCGCCGTGATCTTGTCACTGGGCACGGCCTGGGTGATCACAGCGGTCTGTGGACCGACGCGAGTCGTCGATGTGCCAGCAGGTTTCAATCTCAGCCCGCACGTGATCGACCGCATCTGGACCACGTCCCGAAACCTCGGAGGATTGGGCGCGGTCATCGCATCTGCTCTCCCCGCGCCCGGGTCTCCCCAGCGAGCTGGTCCGGGCGACGTCGCCGTTCGCGCACTCGGTGACGGCTTTTTCATACCCGACTTGGCCCGGACGGGCGGGGAGTGGGGGACATTTCACGGCGAGGTCGGCGACGAGTCGGCTCGCTTTGCCGCAGTCATCGAGGCATGCGCGTTCGAGGTTCGTATTGCGATCGAAGAAGCCGGAGACATCGGTCGGGGTACAGGACTCACCGTCGTAGGCGGAGGCACTAGGAGTCCTGGGGTGACCCAATCCCTCGCCGATGTGCTCGGGCGTCGCGTCATCATCAGGCCTGATGCCAGCTGGCCCGCTATCGGTGCGGCTCGGCTCGCGGCACTAGCGTCGGGCTGGGACGTCGATCCCGGGGCGTCATTGCCGGCCCTCGAGGTTGAGCCTCGCCCCGACCAGACGGCCATTCTGGACGATCGCTTCGAGCAGTACTTGAAAATGAGGACCGAGGAGTTTTCATGACAAAACCGAAGGTCGCGGTGACCATCGGGCAGGACCACTATCAACGAATGTTCAGCCAATCAGCACTCGACCGCCTGGACGAGGTGGCGGAGGTGGTGCATCACGAAGGCGGCGAACCGGCCACGAAGGCAGATCTCATCCGGTGCCTACCTGGCGCCCGGGCGTGTATCACCAGCTGGGGCGTCGCGCAGCTCGATGCTGACGTCATCGACAACGCGGGCGACCTCGAATTCATGGCTCACATGGGAAGTAGCGTGAAACGGTTCGTGTCGGACGCGCTGTGGGATGGGGGCGTCCGGGTGACGAGCGCCGGGGTCATGCTCGCACGCGACGTTGCGGAAACGACGCTGGGCCTGATGATCGTCGGCCGGAAGCGAATCTGGCAGCTCGGCCGCCACGTGAGTGCCGGGGGGTGGCGAGATTCGCCGACGTGGGATCAATGGGACTCGCGTGAGTTGCACCGATCGGTCGTCGGAATCGTCGGTGCCAGCAACGTCGGC
>JBPCTU010000018.1:0-8387 GCA_051011515.1 Acidimicrobiales bacterium | reverse complement strand
CTCGCCCGCATCTGCCCGGCGTTCCTCGATCGGCACGTATTCCTGGGCATCTTTGTCTATCTCGGCGAGATCGTCGATGACCTGGACTGGGAGCTGAAGGATCTGCGACAGCGGCTCCGCCGTTTGGCGGGCACGCAACATTGGACTCGAGACGATGTGGTCAACCGGCTCGTCCGCCAGGAACCGTGCGACGGCAAGCGCTTGGTCGTGCCCGATGTCGGTCAACCCAGGGTCGGCCGTTCCCTCGGCCCCTTCGACCCGCTCGGGCCGCCCGTGGCGGATGATCAACAGATCCACAGTTGAGCCGGTCCGTTCTCGATTTGTCTCAGGTAGATCGACGCGTCGGGTTCTGAGGTCACCAGGGGTGGTCGGTTCCGTCCCACCGGATGAATCGGCCGGTGTCGGCGATCGTGAGTCCCAACAGCGAATCGACGATGGCATTGGCAGCTTCGGGGACTTCGAGTTCGGCAGCCTCGGTGCCCATGTCCGTCTTGACCCACCCAGGGTGCAACGCCACGAAACAAACGTCCTTGTTGGTGGAGGCGGACATCACGGTGATCATGTTCACCGCAGCCTTCGAAACGTTGTAGGCCACGTCGAAGGGCATGGCAGCGCCGATGATCATGGAACCAAGCTGTGATGACGTGTTCATGACCACGGGGTTCTCGCCTGCTTCGAGCAAACCGATGATCGAGCGGGTGATCAGCATCGGCCCCAGGGCGTTGATCTCGGTTTCCTTGAGGACGATGTCGGGGTCGACCTGCCATGGATTGCACTCGCGCCGGTTCACCCCGAGGTCGTTGCTCGTTATGCCGGCGTTGTTGACCAGGATGTCGATGGCGTCGGTTCGAGACGACAGGTCGTCAGCGAACGCAGCGATGCTGTCGCGATCGCCGATGTCGAGTTGAAGGACGCCCGCCGGGCCGGCCTCGCGCAGCGCATCTGCGCCATCGGGGTTGCGCACGGCTCCGTAGACCTCATGGCCTTGGCCGATCAGAATGCGGGCCATCTCCAGGCCGATACCCCGGCTGGATCCTGTTATGACGATTCGTCTTGAACTCATGGCGAAGAAGCTAGCCCAGGTGCAGGCCTCTAGGGGACGGCCGGTCTGGTGGCCTCCTCAGGGGACCACTAGCCCTGCTCGGCCTCGGGAACCGGGTAGTGGACGCCCGGGATGCCGGCAAGGAAGGGCTCGTACTCGTCGGGTTGAGGAACCAGACCCGGATAGACCTCACCCCGTTGGGGTTCGGTGTCCGCATTCCAGGCATAGTGAATTGGCTTGATCTGCCACCAGCCCCGCCCCGCACCCATTCCGCCGTCGACGTTGAGATTCACGCCGGTTATGTAGCTCGCTTGATCGGAGGCCAAGAACAGCACGGCGTGGCCGGCTTCGTCGGCTTCGCCCAGGCGGCGCATCGGCGTGCGGCTCTGGATGTAGCCCTCGGTTGGTGAACCTTCGATACCCGGTCGGGTCATCTCGGTGATGATGAAGCCGGGGCTGACTGAGTTGACCCTGACTCCGCGATCTGCCCACTCACAGCCGAGCTGCTTGGTGAGGTTCACCAGTGCACCCTTGGCCGCAATGTAGGAGATCTCGCTGAGCTCGAGACCCCCGTCGCCGAGGATGGAGGCGATGTTGACGATGGACCCACCGCCGCTCTCGATCATGTGTCGTCCGCATTCGCGCAGGTACAGCCATGCCCCCCTCAGATCGACGGCAAGGGTGTGGTCGAACGTGTCGGTTTGTGCGTTCTCGGCGGTGAATCCGCGGATGTCGCTGACGCCAGCGTTGTTGACCAGCACATCGATCCGGCGGTGTTCCTCGACGCCCTTCGCCAGGACTCGTTTCACGTCGGATTCTACCGATACATCTCCCGTCACGGCGGTCACCTTGGGCGAACCTTTGGCCCGACAGGCCTCGGCAACCGCCTCGAGCTGCTCACTCGATCGGGCTGTGAGCACGAGCTCGGCGCCCGCCTCGGCGAACTGCTGGGCGAACACCTCACCCAGCCCGTAGCTGGCACCGGTGATGAGGACGGTCTTGTCGGAGAAGTCGAACGTCATGGGTGAGCAAACTAACTGATGGTGGTGCCCATGGCAGCCCCGGTGTTGGCCAGCTCGATGCTGACTACCAGCTCTCCCAGTGGGAGAGGCTGGCGGCCGGAAGTCGCGTAGCCGGTTTGAAGTCCGTGCCAATCGTGTACGCGATCGGAAACAAACCTGCTTGGGTCACGGTGTCATAGGGGATACCCAACAGGTCGGCCACAACCTTCTCGTCGGGCAGGTGCAGAGTGGTCCATGCCGAGCCCAGTCCGCGCGATCGGAGCGCCAGCATAAAACTCCAAACGGCAGGCAACAGTGATCCCCAGCCGCTGGCTTGGGCGACTGTGTTGGTGCCGGTATCGAGTCTGCCGCCACGTTCAATGCACGGAATCATCATCACGGGAACCTGGTGGAAGATCTGCCGCAGGTACTGTGACGAGTCGAGGATCTTCGGCCGCTGCTCTATGCGGGGGTCACCTTCGGGGTATTCGGGCGTGATCTTGCCGGCGTAGGCGTCGTAGTGTTTGCCATAGCAGTCGGCTATCACCCGTTTCTTCGCAGGATCGGTGACGAAGACCCACTGCCACCCTTGGGAGTTGGAACCGCTCGGGGCCTGCAGAGCTATGTCCAGACACTCTTCGATGACTTCGCGGGAGACAGGACGATCGAGGTCCAGCCTCTTGCGGACGGACCGAGTCGTGGTGAGTACCTCGTCGGCCGTTAGGTCGAGCTGCATTGTGCCTCCAGGCGGTCAGGCTTGAATTGGGGAACGAAAGTCTTGTAGCGCATCGATCAACAACCTGACCTGGCTGGCCAGTGTCCGTGTCGCCAACTCGAGGTTACGGAGGAACTGCTCGCCCGGCTCCTCGGGAGCGTCTACCAAGTCCGTGACAACCTTCAGAGCGGTGAAAGGGATGTCGAGATGTTGACAGAGCCAGGCGATAGCGGCGGCTTCCATGTCCTTTGCCACCGCTCCCGAGGCGCGCATCCTGGCCATGTCATCGACCGGAGCGTCGAGTGCCCCACCCGTAGTGACCGTGCCTTCCTCGATGGCGAGTTCGGCAGCCACCGCACTCAGGTCGGCGACCGCGTAGTCACCGATCCCATAGGCGTCGAACCCCGGGAGATCGATACGGCGATCGTGGAACACGCAACGATTCGCGAGATAGGACTTCGCGATCTCGCCGCCACGCTCTGTGAAGCCACCAGCCGTTCCAGCCGAGACCACGATCGACGGCCCGATCGCGGACACTGCATTGATCGTGGTGGTGATGGCCGGGATCGAGCCGATGGAGTCGACACCGAAACGCTCGTCGATGCCGTTGATGGCCAAAGCGCACCGTTCGTTGGCCCATATTTTGGCGGGGAAGCGAGGGTCGATCAGCTCCCCCTCCGCTTTCAATCCCAGCGCGGCTCTAATGGGGGCCGCTTCTGCCTCCATTGCGACCAGGACGAGTGGCCGGCTCAATGTTGGCACCACCCGGGTGTCATTGGTTGCCGTGGTCGGCCACCCACTGGCGAGTGGCCGCCCCCATCTTCTGGCCGTCGTATCCGATCCGTTGGGTAGGTGTGATCTTGAAGATGACCCGACCCGGTGAATCGAGGAAGGCGGCGAAGTTGCGCTGCCACTGCTCGTTTTCCTGACCTGGTCTGATTGCTCGGGCCAACGCCGGGTAGAACCAGCCCTTCGTCTCGTCGTCCTCGAGGATCTCGCAGCGGCCCTTGTAGGTGACGGTGCGACTCGGAGGTAGGGAGGTCCCCTTCGAGGTGACACACACCGCGCAGCGGTTGTCGCGGCGCATCGCTGGTACTCGTGCTCGCTGTTTCGTGAGCGTGATCCAGAAGCAGCCGTCGCTCCAGACGTAGGACATGATCACCCCGAGCGGCCAGCCTTCCTTGTTTGCCCAGATGAAGGTGCATTCGCTTTGGGCGAGGAGCATCTCTTCCTCGTCGGCATCCTCCAACGTGTAGACGGTCACATCTTCGTAGTTGAAGCTCTCGTCGGCCATGAGGTCGGCTCCGTGTCGGTAGAGGATCGGGCCCAGAACATACCGCGATCAAAGGTTTGCTCAAGGTCTCGGGAGCGATAGCCGGCGATACCGTAGCGAGGCCATGGCCCTCCGAGATGACCTCCGCAATGTCGCCATCGTGGCCCACGTGGACCACGGCAAAACCACGCTCGTCGATGCGATGTTGTGGCAGTCCGGCGCGTTCGGTGCCCACCAAGATGTAAACGACCGAGTAATGGACTCGATGGACCTGGAGCGTGAGAAGGGCATCACGATCCTGGCCAAGAACACCGCAGTTCGGGTCGGTGACACGAAGCTGAACATCCTCGACACTCCGGGTCACGCCGATTTCGGTGGCGAGGTGGAACGAGCCTTGACGATGGTGGACGGTGTGCTGTTGCTCGTCGATGCCAGCGAGGGGCCATTGCCTCAGACCAGATTCGTCCTGCGCAAGGCGCTTGCCCTTGATCTTCCGGTGGTTCTCGTCATCAACAAGATCGATCGACCCGATGCGCGCATCGCCGAGGTGATCGATGAGGTGTACGAGTTGTTCCTCGACCTCGACGCTGCTGATCATCAGATCGACTTCCCAATCGTCTACACCGACGCTCGGGCCGGGACGGCCACTTGTGATGTGGAGGACTCCGGGACCAACCTCGATCCTCTCCTCGACGTCCTGCTCGCTCACGTTCCGCCGCCTGAACACGACCCTGATCACCCAATGCAAGCGTGGGTGACCAACCTCGATGCCTCGCCATACCTAGGGCGCATCGCGTTGTGTCGCGTTCAACACGGCAACATCACGAAGGGCGCGGCCGTGGCGTGGTGCCGGGCTGACGGGTCGGTCGAGTCGGCTCGCGTGGCCAACCTGTACGTCACCGAGAACCTGGATCGCGTCGAAGTGGACAGTGCCGGGCCGGGCGAGATCATTGCGGTCTCCGGGCTCGCCGATGTCACGATTGGCGAGACCCTCACGGACCCCGATCATCCGCAGCCCATGCCGCTGATCGACATCGACGAGCCAACGTTGGCGGTCACGATTGGTGTGAACTCGTCACCGCTGGCCGGAGCCGAAGGCGACAAACTCACGGCCCGGCTCGTGAAAGCTCGTCTCGACAGCGAGTTGGTTGGCAATGTCTCCATTCGAATCAACGAGACCGAGCGGCCGGACATGTTCGAGGTCCAAGGTCGCGGGGAACTGCAACTGGCGATCCTGGTCGAGATGATGCGGCGTGAGGGGTTCGAACTGACGGTTGGCAAGCCCACCGTGGTCACCCGTGAGATCGATGGGAAGTTGCACGAACCGACCGAGCGGCTGACCATCGATGTTCCCGAAGAACACGTTGGATCGGTTACCCAACTCCTTGGTGAACGCAAGGCGCGTCTGGAGAACATGACCAACCACGGAACGGGCTGGGTCCGGCTGGACTACGTCGTTGCGGCCAGAGCGCTGATCGGATTTCGCACCGAGTTCCTCACCGAAACGCGCGGCACCGGTCTCCTCCACCACGTGTACGAGGGTTACGAGCCTTGGATGGGCGAGCTCCGCACGCGCACGACGGGCAGCATCGTGGCCGATCGATCAGGTCCTACGACATCACACGCGATCGCGTCGCTACAGGAGCGGGCGGCGATGTTTGTAGACCCCGGAACGCAGGTCTACGAAGGCATGGTCGTTGGCGAAAATCCACGGGCCGAAGACATGGATGTCAACATCTGCCGAGAGAAGAAACTCACGAACGTCCGAGCAGCTGCCTCCGACGACACCGTGCGTCTGACGCCTCCCAGACGAATGTCGTTGGAGCAGGCTCTCGAGTTCATCTCATCGGACGAATGTGTCGAGGTTACCCCCAGCAGTGTGCGCATTCGGAAGGCGTCGCTCGACGCCGGGGTGCGAGCACGCGCGCAGAAGTTGCTCAAGCAGGATCGAACTTGAGGTGAAGGTTCACGCCGCAGGTCGCACTGCCTCGGCGGGGTCCAAACGACTGGCTCTCCAGGCGGGGTAGAGCCCGGCTATGGCTCCGAGAGCGAACGCTGCTCCCAGCCCCACCCACAGCCAGAACCACGGGATGATGACTTCGAAGCCTTTGAAGCGCGCGTAACCGACCACGATGCCGATTCCCAGCGAGACACCGAGGATGCCGCCGAGCAGGGACAGCAGAGTTGACTCCACGATGAACTGCTCCGCGATGTGGCGCCGGGTCGCCCCGAGTGAGCGTCGCAGGCCGATCTCACCGCGGCGTTCGATCACCGAAATCACCATGATGTTGGCGATTCCGATACCGCCGACAGCCAGAACGATGAGCGCCAGAGCCTGCAGAATCCTGGCAAATGTCTCGTCGACCACCTGACGAATCTCGAGGGCATCGGTAGGGCGCGATACTGCGACTTGGCCCGGTGCCTCGGGGTTGGCCTGTGCCGGGATCAGGTCTCTCGCATCGTCGAGCACGTCGGGAGGAACTTGGATGTAGATGCTGGTCGGGGTGTCTTCGGTTTCGAACAGCTTCGTAGCAACCGGTAGGCCGACCAAGGCGGTCCGGTTGATGTCGGTATTGAGCCGTTCGAATTCGTCCAGCACGCCGATCACCGCGAAGTTGGTTCCCGAGATGTTGACGGTCGGATGGCCTACCAGGTGACGGATCCCGAGTCGCTCGGCGGCGAGAGATCCGAGTACTACGGCCGGCACCTGTACCGACGTCGGGTCGTGGAAACGGCCGATGGCGACCGAGCCGTTCATCGGCTCCAAGATGTCGAGATCGGCCTGGGTGAGCGCGCTGACCGTGATTCCCCCGGTCTCCACCTCCGGGATCAGGAAGTTCCGTCGGGTTCGTGCATCGACCTCATAGAGAGCTGCCACGTGCTCGAGGCTCGGCATGTGTGTGTCCAGCATTGCCGGTGCATAGGGGAGCAACTCGGCCTCCTCGGTCACCCCGGTCCCGGCTGTCACCAGTAGAAAGTCCGACCCCAGTGCGTCGATTTCGGCACGGGCATCGGCCTGGTTGGCTTCGGTGATTCCCTGGATGCTGATCAACGATGCGATTCCGATCGAGCTCCCGAGCGCCGTCAACGCCGTCCTCAGTTTTCGGCTGGTGAGGCCCAGGGCTCCCTGGCTCATGACGTCCCGAAAGCGGAGCTTGCTGCGAGGCCGGTCGCGTCGGGACATACCGGGCGCTGAGGACGATGCCCTCTTGCGGAGTCTCATGAAATCGACCAATCGTCCTTGATCTCGCCGTCGAGAATCTCGACTGACCGGGGCGTCGACGCGGCCAGCTCGCGATCGTGGGTGATCATCACGATCGTGGAGCCTTGGGCGTGGAGGTCGAGAAACAACTGGACGATTTCGTCGGTCGTCTGCGAATCCAGGTTCCCGGTCGGTTCGTCGGCGAGCAGAATCGCCGGATCGCCCAACAACGCTCGCGCAATCGCGACTCGCTGGCGTTCGCCGCCCGAGAGTTTCCCAGGCTTTTGTTTCAGCCGGTGACCCAGCCCTACGCGTTCAAGCGCGTCGCGTGCCAAGGCTCGTCGTTTGCGAGTGCCCATGCCCTGGTAGAGGAGCCCGGTCGCGACATTCTCGGTGGCGGTCTGGCCGGGGAGCAGGTGAAACTGCTGAAACACGAAACCCAACCGGCTGCCTCGCACACCCGACACTGCCCGATCACGCAGGTCGTTCACGACCATGCCATCGATGAGAACGTCTCCCGAGGTCGGCCGGTCGAGTGCGCCCATCATGTTCAGCAAAGTGCTCTTGCCTGAGCCTGACGGGCCGACGATGGCTACCAGTTCGCCGGCCGTGATGGTGAGGTCGATGCCCTTCAACACCTGAATCGGTGGGGACCCGGGGTACTCCTTCACGACACGTCGGAGTTCGAGCACGGCTGACGTGTCGGGGGCCAACGGTGGAGCGGTCGGGGAGCTCACGATCAGGCGGCAGCCATCACGACCAGGTCGCCTTCGCGGAGGTTCCCCTCGACTTCAACGAAGTCGTCCACGAAGTCGCCGAGTTCGACTGCGATCAGCTGAGTGCCGCCATCGACGATCAGCTCTACGGCGTGACCGCCTTCGGCCAGTGCTACGAGCGCGGGCACCGGCACGGTCATTACCTGTTCAGCTACCTCGGTGGTGACAATGACATCGACCGGTGCCGCGTCGAAGGTGCCCGCCGGCGGCGCGCCGACGAACGTTGCTGTTACCGCGATGGTTGGATCGGCGCTCGCGCCGGTCTGCGGATCCAGTCGTTGAGTCGCAACGTCGGCTATTTCGTCGATTGTGCCGGGTACGACTGTTCCGTCGGGCATCTCGATGTCTACTGAGTCCCCTTCGGCCAACAACGAGCGG
>JBPCTU010000017.1:0-8636 GCA_051011515.1 Acidimicrobiales bacterium | reverse complement strand
GATCCAGACCCTCGAGGGACTCGAGGCTGTCAGGAAACGGCCGGGTATGTACATCGGCGGCACCGGGTCCGCTGGTCTGATGCATTTGTTGTGGGAGCTGATCGACAACGCAGTCGACGAAGCCGCTGCCGGTTTCTGCGACCGCGTGGAGGTGATCCTCCACCGCGACGGCTCCATGGAAGTCATCGACAACGGCCGAGGCATCCCCATCGGCAAACACAAGAAGCGCAAGGTCTCGGCGCTGGAGGTCGTACTCACCGAGTTGCACGCGGGCGGCAAGTTCGGTGGCGGCGCCTATGGGGCGTCGGGCGGGTTGCACGGTGTCGGAGCGTCCGTGGTCAACGCGCTTTCGTCCAAACTCATCGCCGAGGTAGACCGAGACGGCAACACCAACCGCTTGTGTTTCAAGGACCGAGTAGCGGGCCAGTTCAACGCCAGCGGAGACTTCCGAGCCAGCCACACCCTCCAGAAGGTCAAGAAGACCAGAAAGACCGGCAGCCGAATCCGTTTCTGGCCCGATCTCGATGTGTTCGACCCAGCGGCATCCATCAGCTTCGATCTCATCTGTGAGCGCGTCGCCCGGACCTGCTTCGTCGTGCCAGGCCTGAAGGTGTGGATCGAGGACAAGCGACCCGGCCAGACGAACGAACCCTTCGAGTACGTCTCGCGTGGTGGACTCTCCGACCTGGTCGAATCGTTGACCATTGGGGATCCGGTCACCGAGATCATCACTGTCTCTGGCATCAGCTCCTTCGAGGAGAAGGTGCCCGTCGATGCCAAGATGACGATCGTCGAACGCGAGTGCAGCGTCGAGATCGCGCTCCGGTGGGTCAAAGGTTACGAGACCAACGTGGTCTCCTACGTCAACACCATCCCCACCACCGACGGCGGAACCCACCTGGCCGGGTTCGACCGAGCACTCACCCGCTCGGTGAACGATTCCTTGCTGGCGGGCACCAAGAAGCTGGCCAAGCTGGCCAAAGCCGGCAACGACCGCGCCACAAAAGAGGACGTGCAGGAAGGGCTGGTGGCCGGCATCAAGGTCACCTTCGCCGAACCGCAGTTCCGAGGCCAGACCAAACAAGAACTGGGCACGCCGGCCATCCAGGGCATCGTGTACGACATCGCCAAACGAGAGCTGTCGAACTGGTTCGATGGCGAAGGCAAGAAGTCCCACATCAACGCGGTGCGCGACAAGATCACCCAAGCCATTCTCAACCGGGTCGCTTCAAAGGAAGTCCTCGACGCCAAACGCAAGGCGGCCAACCTCGGATCAACCGGTATGCCCGACAAGCTGGCCGATTGCCGCACCCACGGCGACGACTCCGAGCTGTTGATCGTCGAAGGCGATTCTGCTGCCGGGCCGGCGAAGGCTGGGCGAAACTCGGAGTTCATGGCGATCCTGCCACTGCGCGGCAAGGTGGTCAACGCCGGCAAAGCCACCATGAAGCAGGTGATCGACAACACCGAAGCCCAAGCTCTGATCACCGCCATCGGTGCCGGCAGCGGGCGCGACTTCAAGCTGGAAGATGCCCGCTACGGGCGGATCATCATCCTCTGCGACGCCGATGTCGACGGATCCCACATCAGGTGCCTGCTACTAACGCTCATGTACCATTACATGAGGCCGATGCTCGAGGCGGGCCGGGTCTTCGCCGCCCAACCGCCGCTCTACTCCTCCAAGTGGCGTGGCACTACTTACTACGCGTTCACCGACGACGAACGCGACCAGATCGCCACTGACCACAAGATCCCGCTCGACAAGTGGTTGCGGTTCAAGGGTCTGGGTGAGATGGACGTCGACGAGCTGACCGAGACCACCCTGGACCCCGAGACCCGGATCCTCAAACGGATGACCATGGACGACGCCAAGCAGGCTCAGGTTGCCGCAGAGATGTTCGAGACGCTCATGGGATCCGACGTCAGCGCCCGACGTGAGTTCCTGTTGTCCAACAGCGACCTGATAGACCGGGACAGCCTCGACATCTGAAGGTCGGGCTGCGCAGAACGTCGCCTACCCGACTACATCGATCACGCCCATGGGGTAGTGCACCGCGTCGACGCCCACCTCGCCGGTGTAGCAGTTGACAAAGTACCGGGCCCCAGGCGTCAGCGGCGGGAAGAACTCGTACTCATCGTCGGGTTCTGCGTCTGTCGACCATAAGGGCTCTAGGCCAACACCGGCCTGGATATCGGTTGCAGTGACGTCATCGGCTACATAGAGGATTGCGACCTCTACATCGTCCGGCCCCGTGTTGGAGAGGAGAAAAGGAGTGTTGGCTGAGATTGCATCGTTGTTGGCGAGACCACAAGATCCACCATCGAAGGTGATGGTTCTCGCTGCACGGCCACTCGGCGTGATGTCCCAACTCTCCGCTTCGATTGGGTCAGCGCCCGGTCGGGTCAGACAACCGGCAACCCAGGGGCCCGCGTAGCTGGGTGTGGCCGTCGAGGCGTTGGTGCCATTCGGTCGCGTGATGAGGACCGTATGCCCGAACTGAAAGCTGGGCTCGAAGTCGTCGTCGTCAGGGTCGGCGAAGAAGGCAACCTCCTCACCCGAGGTGTTGGTGAAGTTGAAGCGAATCCTTGTACCCAGCTCCACTGCCTCGGGGGCAGCAACAGCACACACCTGACCGTCGTAACTTGCGTCAATCTGCACCGTCGTCTCGGGCAGATGTGTGGGCGCGTTCGCCGGGACGTCCGGGATGTCGAGACCGGATTCCTTGATCGCCGCTCTGAGTTCGTCCGTCTCTGCGATCGTTTCTTCGCTCAGGTGGCCTCCCAACTTCGACAGGCTGACAACCCCGTCCTCCAGCCCGAGCTGGACGTGGCCCGGCGGCAACTCATCCAGCAGGTACTGGTCCACCACCCAAGCGACCACGAGATCGAAATGCTTCACCATCGATGTGAGCACAAATGCGCCCTCCTCCGCCCCAGCAGCGAGATACTGATCGCTGTCCACGCCGATCACCCACAGGTCCCGCCCGAGCTCACGCGTCATGTCCTTCGCAACTCTCGGGATGCCATCCCCGGTGCCACCAGCCGCGTGAAATACGACATCGGCGTCGGCGAGAAACAGTCTGCGGGCTCCCTCGGCTCCCGCAGCGAGATTGTTCCACACCGAGCTGACGCCGTCGTCGGGGCTCACGTATGAGGAGATCACTCGAATATCAGGGTCAGCGGCCCGCGCACCCGCCTCGTACGCTGCCCGGAAGCGATCGATCACGACCGGCATCCCACCCACGAATCCGATGGTGCCGGTCTTCGACGTCAGTGCCGCTGCTGCACCCGCCAGGTAGGAGCCCGCAGCGTCGTCGATGTTGATATTGGTTTGGCCCGGTACGAGGTCTGGGAAACCCTCGAAGAAGGTGGCAAGTCTTACCCCCGGACGGAGTTCACTGAACTCGCCCACAAGGAAATCGTTGTCCATGTCCAGAAGGACGAAGTCCACGCCTTCATCAACGATCTCAACCAGCTCGTCGAGACCACTACGGAGAGTCCGACGGACGGGTTGAAAGGTGCTGCTGCTCACGGCCTGTTGCCAGCCGTTCTCGAACTGGCCCTCAATGGCACTGCCCTGATCCGAAGGTGTGTCGATCCATGCGATCCTTGGGCCCGGATCCGTTCGGGAGAACCACCACGCGGCCGCGGTTCCGAGGATCAGGAGGACCACGGCAGCCAGTCCCCATGCCCGGCGTTTGGCTCGCCGAGCCAGGGCCGACTCGCGGTCGACACGTTCGGCTTCGTCGCGGTCGGCGTCGTCGCGGATGGCTGTCGACCTGTTCAAGAAGTCGGTCTCCTGACGCGACAACTCCAAAAGTGTCTCGCGAGCCCACACCTCGTAGTCGGTCAGGCGCTGGCCAACCAGCAGGTAGTCGGGGTTCTGACCCGCCGCCTGCCACTCGTTCAACGCGGCGACCAGCGCAGCGTGACGCACGACGTCGTCTCGTGCCTCGTCGATCCAGGCGCGCAGCCTCGGCCACTCGACCAACAAGGCCTCGTGAGCCACCTCGACCGTTGGCGAGCCGGTCACTTGGTCGCGGTCGAACGCGAGCAGCCGCTGATTGCCAAAGGCCTCGATGGTCTGTTGCATGGCCACCAGGTCGGTGTCCATCGATGTCAGCTCAGCCGCCCGTACCCGGCGCCGGCTCCACTCGCGTTCTCCGCTGATGGTGACCAACCGAAGGAACAGCTGTCGCGCTGCCAGTTGTTCGGCGTCGCCCAGATTCGAAAAGAGCTCTTCGGCCCGTTTGGTCAGCGCACCCCGGATCCCGCCCATCTCGCTGTACTGCTCCAGCGTGATCACGTCGCTGGATCGGCGATCGAACAACGACGTCAACGTGTACTGGAACAGTGGCAGCGCCCCTGGCTGGCCGACCACATCGGTGAGCAACGAGGCTACGAGGGTGGGCTCCAGAGTCACTCCCATTCGCTCGGCGGGGGCCTGGGCGGCTTCTTCGAGCTCGTCGGCGCTCATGGTGGAGACGTTTACGATCGAGTCGCCCAGGTGCTTGGAGAATTCGGCGTACTCGAGCGGACGACCATAGAAGTCAGCCCGCAACGTCAACAGGACCTTTATTCGGCCATGGGGATCCTCCAAGGCCGGGATGAGAAGGTCCAGGAACCTCTGTCGATCGCGCTCGTCCTCGACGAGTGTGAACAACTCCTCGAACTGATCGATCACCAACACCAGACACGAGTCCTCCGGGAGTAGCCGGAGGACAGCGCGGACCAAACCGGTGTCAGGATCCGACAACGCATCGTTGAGGGAATCAGGAGCGTCGATCGTGCTCCTCAGCAGAGCAGCCTCCAATTCGGCCAACGGATGTGCGCCCGGAACCATCTGCGCGACCAGCCATCGATCCGACCCAGGAAGCGCGCCCTTTCTAAGCGCCGGCACCACGCCCGCTCGAACAACACTGCTCTTGCCGGAACCGCTTGCGCCGACAAGAGCCACGAGGGGCTGCGAACCCAGCCGGCGCACAACATCGGAGACCAGAGAATCTCGCCCGAAGAAGTCTTCGGAGTCGTCCTCGCCGAAGGACCGCAAACCCTTGAACGGGTTCTCGACCTCGAGAGGCGCAGCCTCGGTCTGCGCCTCTTTCAGCCTGCGGACCGCAGGATCGTGGAGCAGGATCTGCTCCTCGAGACGCCTCAGTTCAGGTGAGGGTTCGATGCCCAGTTCGTCATCGACAGTCCGCCGGAAACGATCGTAGGTGCGCAGCGCATCGGCCTGTTGGCCGCTCTGATACAACGACCGCATCAAGAGCTCCACGAACCGCTCTCGAAGCGGATGCGCGCTGGTGAGCGACTCGAGCTCGCTGATCTGGGACCGGGCTCGGCCGAGAAGAAGATTGGTCTCCGCTCGAAGCTCGAGCACCTCGAGATAGAGGTCGGACAATCGGGCTACTTCGACCGCCGCGAACTCGTCCATGTAGAACTCGCCAAGCGGCTCGCCTCGCCACAGTTCCAGCGCGGAATCAATGCTCTGGGCTGCGGTGCCGGGATCGGACTTGACCACAACGCGGGCGGCCTCGATGGCCGCTTCGAACCGGTGGCTGTCCACGGACTCGGGGGGGATCTCGAGCGCATAACCATGGTCACGCGTGACCAGGAGGGTGCTCTCTCCCCGATCGGTACGTTCGGGCTCGAGGGCGGTGCGCAACCGGGATATCGCCACCCACATGGCGTTTTCCTTACCCATGGCATCGTCGCCCCAGAGAGACTCCAGGACGTGGTCGGACGAGACCACACGGTTAGCGTGGATCAACAGCAGCGCAAGCAGGGCTCGCTGGCGTTTGGAACCAACGTCGACCAACTCGCCGCCCTCTTCAGCCTCGATTGGTCCGAGAATCCTGAAATCCACGTGAGTTCCCTCGTCGATGATGCAGCTTCGGCAGGTTGTTAGATCGACACCTGACCAAACGCCACTTTCGAACCACTTTCCAACCCCGTACCCATGCTCTGAACAGCACAAACACCGCACTGCGTGCAGTGATCGGCCGGTCTCACCTCGTCACCCGATCAACACCGGGAAACGCCGAAATGCTCGCCGAGCGGTTGTGTCCTCGATTTCGGGTGGATCGTCGGGGTCGAGGCGCACACCCACCTTCAGCAACTCCTGAACCACCACGCCCACCAGACCCAAGAGCCGCTGATCGAATCCATCGGCCAGTTCGGGGTCCACTCCCCCAGCAAGCTCGGCGCCGATGCAGTGGTGCATGCCATGACCAAAACTGAAGCCATGCAGGGGTACGCCGTCGGGAAGGGCCCGGTCGGGGTCGAACTCGTCGGCTGTGGGCCCGAAGACCTCGCTGTCACGGTTCGCTGATCGAATGTCGATGTCGACCCGCTCACCCGAAACGATGCGGGTGCCGTCCGAGAAAACAAAATCGGCGGTCGCGCGGCGCCCACCGATGGGACTGATGGGTGAGAGTCGAAGGCTCTCGTGAATACATCGGCGAACCATTGCCGGGTTGTCGGCCAGCCGACCCAAATCGTCGGGACGGGCCCAATACAAGCGGAACAGGTTGTCGAACGTGTTCGTCAGTGCAACGGCGCTCGTTGAGGCGCCCGCGGTGAGGTAGAACGCAACCTCTCTGGCCATGGTGGAAGGATCCAAGTCGGTGTGGGCCACCAACCGGCTCAATATGTCGGGCGGCAACTCCTCGCCCCGAGCCACCAACTCAGCCCGGCGCAAGCGTGACGGTTCGACGAACTCGGCTTCGAACGCCGCCACGGCCGCAGCTATCTCGGCCACCTTGGTTTCCAGGTCGCCCTGATAGTGACGAATTCGAGCGCCCTCTATGAACTCCGACAACAGTTCAAGCAGACGGTCGGTTTCCTGGCCGGTGAGGGTGCGGTCGATGCCCGCATTGATGCAGCTCAGATTCAACATTGCCCGGTGAGCGAAGTTCATCAGCTCGCACCTGCCGTCTTCGAGGTGAGGCGCGAGGGTTTCCTCGAGCACAGCGGGGAACCTCGATCTTTCGTATTCCAGCTGGACGTCTCGCCGAAACAACGGGTTCTCGATGCGGCGGCGGTCACGGTGATCCTGGCCGTGCAGGTTGATCAGCACGTCATCCATCACGACGCTGCCGTCGAAGAGCGCCTGCCGGAGGTGTTTGGAGCGGTATGCCTCGCGCGCCAACGCCCATGTGCCGATGCTGTGAGCTGTCTCGCCTGGCGCTGTCATGTTGGGCTGGACCGGTCTCGTGGTCGAACGATCTTGCCACACAATCTCTCGCCCGAGACCCCCACCGAGGCGTCGATACGATTCACCGATCAGGTCGCGATACGGTTCGACGCCATGAGTGGAGCCATACCCAGGACCAGCAACGACGTAACGGCAGAGTTCCTGACAACCGCGCTGCGGCAGTCGGGGACGATTGGCCCAGACACCATCGTGACGGCGATGACTGCCGACCCCGCCGGAGCCGGAATCGGCTTCATTGGTGAGGTCGCGGCATTCGACCTGACCTACGACGGCGACGCCACGGGTGCGCCGAGCCGAGTCGTGGCCAAATTCCCGACGGCGTCACCTGAGATCCGGGCGATGATGCGACCGACACGCATCTACGAGCGCGAACATCGCTTCTACGACGAACTCGCCAGTGAAACTCCGATCCGTACGCCGGAGATCTATCACATCACGTGCGAGACCTCGTCCGACGAAGCCGTCGAAGAGGAATACCTGTTGCTGATGGAGGATCTCGGTGGACTGACCATCGGCGATCAGCTGGCCGGGGTCTCCGTCGACCAGGCTGCGTCGGCACTGACCGGTCTGGCCGAACATCACGCCCGGTTCTGGGGTGGCTCGGGGCTCGAAGCTGTTGACTTCGTCCCGGTCATCAACGGTGAACTCAACCAATCTGGCGTGCCCATCTACGCCGGGAGCCTGCCGGGTTTCCTCGAGGTGTTCGCCCATGCGCTACACCCCGAGATGGTGCCCCACGCGGAGGCATACGGGGAAAGCTTCTTGAGCCTTCTGGACAAGCTCGCAGCGATGCCGCGGACGCTCGTCCACTTCGACTATCGCGCCGACAACTTGTTCTTCGATGCAGATGGATCCGTTGTGGTGATCGATTGGCAGTCCATCAGCCAGGGTGGCGGCGCCGCAGATGTCGGCTACTTCCTCAGCCAGAACCTCTCTGTCGAGGACCGTCGCGAACACGAAGACGCTCTGTTGCACACGTACCACGACCGGCTAGTCGCGTCGGGGGTAGCCGACTACCCGTTCGAACAGTTCTTCGAGGACTATCGGGTGGGCGTCATGTACGGCTGGATCATTCCGGTGTTCGCTGTGGGGTCTCTGGATGTTTCCAGCGAACGGGCCATGGCGCTCTGGACCGAGGTCCTGGCCCGAGTCCAGGCCGCGATCTTCGACCACAACGCCCACGAACACATCAATTAGCCGCAGGCGAGCTGCGGTTGCGCCGGAGGCGCCCCAACGGCGCTCGTCCCTCGCGCCTGTTTGCTCCGGAGCCCCTCACTTGTGGGACTCCGGCTGCGCCGGAGGCGCCCCAACGGCGCTCGTCCCTCCTCAAACCGTGGAGCAACGCTTGGTGCTCCACGGCTGCGCCTGAGGCCCCCTAACGCTCCTCGTCCCTCGGAGCTGGGTTGAGGCTCGAGGCCGA
>JBPCTU010000016.1:0-5416 GCA_051011515.1 Acidimicrobiales bacterium | reverse complement strand
GAACAACCCGACGGCCGATCCGACGCGATGCACGACGTCGTTGCCGAATGGCGTGGGCGTGGTCAACACCACCCGACCGTTGGGCTTGAGTGCTTTGCTCAAACCTGTCCCGAGGGTCTTGAGATTGAACACGTGCTCGATCACCGCCGACATGACGATCGTGTCGAATTCGTCCTCGAAGTCGAGCGGTTGGTCGTCCAGGTCGAGTGTGAAGAACTCAGCGTCGGGATGAAGACGGCGGGCGTCTGCGATCATCTCTGCGGAGAGGTCGAGTCCGGTATAGCTGTCGATCTGGCCGGCGACCTGGCTGCGAAGCTGTCCGCGCTGACACCCGATGTCGAGCAGGTCTCCCCTGATGTGAGGGACGATCCGCGCCATCCGGGCATCGCTGAGATAGCTCGAGAGGTATGGCATCGGGCCAATAGTAGAGCGCTGCCCTCAGGAGGCAGAGCTACGGTCTCGGCATGGAACGTATCGATCCGCCTTTGCATGGCCCCGAACGCGAGTCGCTCATCGCGTGGTTGCAGTACCACCGAGCGACGCTCGAACTGAAGTGCTCCGGGCTCAGCCCCGACCACCTCTGCGCTCAAGCAATACCGCCGTCTCCGCTGTCGTTGATCGGTCTCGTTCGCCACATGGCCGAGGTAGAGCGAGCCTGGTTCGGCCGGCTTCTCGCCGAGTCGAACATGGAGGCGACGCCCCCGATCTACTTCTCGAAGTCGAATCCGGACGGTGATTTCGACGATATCGAACCCGCTGTTGTCGACCAGGACATGGCGATCTGGTTGGAGGAGTGCCGTCGTTCCGACGAGATAGTGGCGCCGCTGGGTCTCGACAACTCGCGGACCCACCCCGGCCGAGGCGAGATATCGGTCAGATGGGTACTGACACACATGATCGAGGAGTATGCGCGCCATAACGGCCACGCCGACCTGTTGCGGGAAGTGATCGACGGCAGCACGGGCGACTGAAGCTCGTCGCTCGACGTTGGTCAGGCCTTCGACAGCGCGTCGAGCACGGGTGCAAAACCTTCGGGATCGCGAACGACGTAGTGGGTGACGCCGATCACCTCTCGCAGTCGCTCGATCTTGTCGACTACCTGTTCAACCGATCCCACCATGACGAACGGTGAGTCGTCGAGCTCGGCGCCATTGAGCCCGAAGCGGGACGAGAGTTCGTCGACCGACGGTGTGTCGCCTCCGATGGCGGTGAGCTGTACCAGTGCCGAGAGTTCGATCTGCGAGTATCGCTCCCCGGCGGCCTCACGCAGCCACTCACCCCTCGTGGCCACCTGCACCAACGAGAATCCGCCGGCGCTGGGCGTTCCATCCGGGCCATGGGTCAAGCCGGTGAATTGGAAGATATCGGCGTGTTTCGCAGCGAGTTTGACGACGCGACGGCCGAAACCCCCGATCAGGAAGGGGACAGGCCGTTGGAGGGGAGCCACACCGAGGTCTTCCACCTTGATCGATTCGTGGTCGCCCTCGAACGCCAATGTGCCGGTATCCAACAGTGCTCTCAGGACCTCGAGCGACTCACTGAGCCTCGACACTCTTGGTCCTGGCGGCCGGATCGGGGAGCCTATGGCGTCGTGTTCTGCCTCGGCGTAGCCGGTGCCAACGCCCAGCACGAGCCGCCCGCCCGTTAGGCGGTCGGCCGTGGCCACGGTGCGTGCCAACAACGCGGGGTTGTAGAACTCATTGTTGAGCACCAACGGCCCGACCCTCAGGCCCGTCGTGGCCTCGGTTGCAATGAGGAGTGGCAAGAACGGATCGATGGCCATCATGCCGCTGCCGGTAGTTCCCGGGAGGCCAAAGTGATCAGCGGTAAACAGTTCTCGGTAGCCAAGTGCCTCCACTAGGCGCGCATGTGTCCGCAGCGCGTCGGCGCTGGCGAAGGGTCCCCCCTGAATCCCGACCGCGTAGGTGGGAGGGTGGGTATCGGCTGCGGCTGGGTGTGACATGGGCTCGACGGTAACCGTTCGGCCCTGGGTCCCTGCGCCCGAAAGCTGCTTGGTCCACAGGGTTCGGTCACTGGCGGCTTCTTGTGTCGGTGCTCTCAGAACTGGCGGGTGCTGCGGGTCGCGCGCCCAGTTGGCTCGCTATGGCGGCCACGACGAGCCCGCCGGCAACCTGTAGGTACCAGGCTTGGTCGAAGTTGTCGGGGTCGCTGGTCCCATCACCCACGAACGACACCACCAGCGCCACGCCGAGAGCCAGCCCGAGGTTGCGGTTGGCTTGACTCACACCGGCTCCGACAGCGAAGCGGTTCGGGGGCAGGGCCTGCACGGCGGCACTGTTGAGACCGGGGAGGAGGAATGCCGTGGCGATTCCGGTGATGATGGTCGCCGGCAAGAGCGCGGTCAGAAATGCGGGTTCGGCATCGGCGAATACGAGCAACCACAAACCGCCGGCTCCGTAGAGGACTCCAGCCGGTACGAGCGTTGTTCGCCATCCGAGCGTAGGGAGGGTTCGACTGATTGACGGAGCGCTCGCCGCGACAATCAGCGGCGTGGGTGTAACCGCAAGCCCGGCTTCGATGGTCGAGTAGCCCCAGACCTGTTGAGTGAACAGAATCCAACCGAAGAACATGTTCCCGAAGGCCGTCATGTAGACGAGAATTCCGAGGTTCGCCCAGCGGAAGCCCGAGACCTTGAACAACGACAGGTCCACTGCTGGCGACTTGGCATGGGTGGTCTGGAGGACGAACAGCGCAAGGACCAGGAGGCCACCGACGATCGCGGCGATGGTCCGCGGGTCGCTCCACCCCCACGTGTCCGACTGGACGAACCCGAGCGCGATGAGGCCGACGGCAACAGCGATCAACACCACGCCAATGGGGGAGGGGATTGGCTCATCGCTGTCGGCCGGCGGTTCGGAGAGAATTCGTTTGGCGAGGATGAAACCCACAATCCCGACCGGGATGTTGATCACGAACGCGGCGCGCCAACCGGCGAGTTCAACAATGAGCGCTCCGAGGGAGGGGCCCAACGCGGCGGCTGCGGAGCCGACTCCGGCCCACAACGTGACCGCCGTTGCTCGCTTCTCGGCTGGGTACGCCCGCATGACCAGACCGAGCGACGAGGGGACCAAACCGGCTGAACCGACGGCTTGAAGGACCCGCGCAGCGATTAGAATGGAGACAGTGGGCGCGACCGCCGCCAGTGCTGACGCCGCTGTGAAGATCACCAGCGAAGCTTCGAGCACGACATCGCGGCCGCGCCGATCTGCGATACGGCCTGCTGGGACCAATAGGGCCGCAAAGACGATCGAGTAGGCGTTGATGACCCAGGAAAGCTCGGCGCTGCTCGCCTCGGGGAAACTCTCGCGTAGGTCGTCGAAGGCTATGAACAGGACCGTGGTGTCGAGGTTGACTACGAATACCCCCAGTGAAACCACAGCCAGGACAGTGCTGGGCTTCGCCGCTGACTTCACTCGTCCCCCTCCACCGAGGATCAGGTCCGTGCCGACCGATCGCAGCAACAGCCTAAGCGCTTGTTCGAAACTGCTCCCATCTCAATGCACCGCGTAGTAGCCAGCGGCGAATGCACAATCGTCGCCCTGTGGGCTGAGTGCGGTCGCCCAGCGGTCAGGAGGAACTCACGGCTGGTTGGTGACCAACCATGCTTGTCGCCACTCGGCACGCAGCCCGAACCTGGTCTGGGGGAGCCTCGGCTCGGATGCATGCGGCAACGCCTATCAATGCTGTGGTCAGAAACGACGACAGCTCATCGAGGTCAAGACCACTTTCGAGCTCGCCATTCTTCTCGGCGTTGTCGAGAGCGTGGCGGAACGCTCGGGTGACACGATCGAGGTACGCGGCTACGTATGTCTTGGCTCCCGGGTCGAGCGCGGCTCTTTCGACGGCCGTGTTGCACATCAGGCAACCACGCCCCATGGCCCAACCGTCGCTGGCTTCGGCGTACCCCTCGAACGCTTCGACGATCGCCTTCGAGCTGGCGTCTGGCGCTTCGATGGGCGCCAGGACGCCAGAGAGGTGTTCGTCGTTGTAGCGCTCCAGCGCCGCCTCGAAGAGGCCCTGTTTCGACCCGAACTCCGAATACATGCTCTTGCGGTTGACGCCGAGTTCCTCAACGAGTTCGGCAGTGCTCGTGCCGGTGAATCCCTGCCGCCGAAATAGCTCGATGGCTCGGTCGAGTAGCTCGGTTCGGTCGTATTGCTTGGTTCCGTTCATGGTTCTGTTGCCTTCGTTGGAACGCGTTCTGGGGATCAGGCTTGTTCCGAGCTTGTCCTTGACTCACGGTAACTGTTCAGTTACCGTACTTCAAGTAACCAATCGGTTACCCAGGTGGATGGCAGAATCCTAGCCACGAGCCAGCGGGACGCTTCCGGCGGAAGCCCGACAACGAGGAGATTCAAATGGACAGCAACCACATCACCGTCATCTACAAGTGGACCGCCCAGGCAGACAAGCTGCCGGAACTGACGGCGATCTACCAGCAAGTGACCGACGCAATGGAGGCAAACGAACCCGGTGCTGAGGCGGTCCACGTCTACGTGTCCGAAGAGGACAACGCGTTGTATGTCCGCGACGAGTTCACCGACGCTGGTGCTCTGGGCTTCCACCTCACACAAACTGCGGCCGCTCACTTCCCGCAACTCTTGGCCATCGCGACACCCGGCCCGTTCTTCTTCTTCGGAGATGTCCCAACAGAGCTGAAGCAGGCGACCGAACAGATGCAGCTCGGCGCGGAGTTCAGCACCCACGCCGCGGGCTTCGACCGTTAGCGACCGCTCCATGCGGGGCTCGGGAACGCTTGACGATTCCTCGGCACTCGCTCCCGGTTGCCTCTCCAACTACGCGAGAATGAGTCGCGACTCCGATCCACTCAGCCTGTGGACCAGATCCTTAGCTGGGAGGTGACGTTGGGTGGGACAGACCTCGGGTGAGGCGACCCGATCCGCTGATGAGCCACGCGACCCCATGGGTGTATGGACGGGAATCGCGGCGGGCGCAGTGGCAGTTTTGCTCCTGACCCTTTCGGTTGTCTTGTTCAGCACCAACACGGAGGAACGCGACCCCGGACGCTCGCCCGAGGAGGTCGCCGTCCCAACGCTCGGTCCTCTCGCGACCCCAACACCCGGGCCGGCCGAGTTGGATGACATTCCAGTCCAGCTGCGGGCCGCGGCGGAGTTCGAAGCTGAACCGAGCGCAGAGAGTGTGGCCGGCCTCTTCGAGGCCGTTGGTGGTCTCGAAGGGCTGGAACTTGCGACGGCCGAGGGTCCATTCGATCTCGTCACCTTCGACCCTGAGGGTCCCGATCACCTGGTCGCCGCCCATCGGACAGGGTACGGCGAGGCGCAGAACCAGGACCGGAACCAGACTTGGGCGGTAGAGGAGTTCGGGGTGTCCCAGGAACTCGCCTGGTCCGGGGGGCAGCCGCACGATTTCGTTC
>JBPCTU010000015.1:0-4969 GCA_051011515.1 Acidimicrobiales bacterium | reverse complement strand
GTAGACACACTGCTCGACGTCCATCCGAGCCGCTGCAGCTGACTCGTAATCGAAGTCGGCGGCCATCCCTCTGCCGCCTTCGCGCCAGAGCGCCCAAGTGTCCATGTCGTCGGTGTTGAATGCAGTGAATGCCGCCTCCACATGGGTGAAGGCTTCCTGGCCTTCTGGTTCAGCTTCGGCCCCAGCCAGGGGGATACTCGTCGAGGAGTCCCCCGAGTCGGCATCATCGTCACCACAGGCTGCGAGCACGAGGGTTCCGGTAAGAACCAGGGTCGCGGCGACGAGGGCGGCTCCTGTGGACAGCAGAGCGCCACGCCGGCGGTGCTCGGACTTCGCTCGAGTGTTGGACACGTCCATGATTGTTCTCCCATCGCTGCAGACTTCTCAGCGCCTGGGTGTCACGCCCAACAGCGCCGCTAATGGAGACACTCGCGCCCCGCACTTTCAACGAACTTTCTGGCGTTGACCCCGAATGGGGGTTTCCCCTGATGTGGCTGGGGGAGGGGAACTCTTACCGTGGCGAACGCCGCAAAAGAGTGCGGCCCAACCAACAAGGAATCTGACATGAGCCACTACACAGCAGTCGCATTGACCCCCACCACCGACACATGGATTCCCGCCTACATGGAAAACGTTCCCGCTCTGGTCGCTAGGCACGGCGGGCGTTACGTAGCCCAATCGGACAACTACGAGCGGATCGAGGGTGAGGCTTCCGACACCGACCCCGCCATGATCGTGATTATCGAGTGGCCAAACAAAGACGCCGAGTCAGCGTTCGTCGCCGACCCCGACTACGCGCCCCACCACGCAGCGCGGCTCGCCGGCGCAACGAACAACTCGTTCTCTGTGCCCGGTCTTGGCTGACCGAGATCGCGCCACGGGTCCGCTAGACCTCGATGAATATGCATTCCCCGGGGCACTCTTCGGCAGCCTCGATCACAGCTTCCAGTAGGCCGTCGGGGATCCGCGCGGTGCCTTCGGCGCCCGCGGGGTTGGCCTCGCCGTCGAACACCTTCTCGTCACCGAACTTGTCGGCGGATTCCTTCACGTAGAACAGGCCATCGTCCAAGCCAACGAAAACATCGGGGGCGATTTCCTCGCACAAGCCATCGCCAGTGCAAAGATCCTGATCGATCCAGACCTTCATGACACTTAACCTCTCTTCGTTCGCAACGCTGCGAATTGTTCGACTCTGGCAACGAAACCGGGAGAACGGCGCAGTCGAGCCCCGATCTCTGCATGTGTCACGCCCCTGCTTCGCGCCTTAAGAACGGTTCGCTCCAGCGCCGTCGTCGACGACTCGGTGTCATCGCGCGGCGAACGGGGCACGTTGATAAGGCGCAGGGTTCGCTGAATGTGGGCCGGAGAGCTTCTGAATCTCCACGCGATCTCTGATTCAGCCATCCCGCTATCGGCAAGACGCTTGATCACGCGTTCTTTCGCTCGAAGACTCATTGGCGGGCTCGCCATGGTTTCGCTCACACCTCAACCATATCCATCTGCGCCCGCGCAACCGCCTGATTCTTGGGGATGTGCAGGAACGTTAGGGTTGGTCATGGATCTTCACGAGCGCTTACACAGGCGGTACGGGGCGTCAGCGCCGATTGTTGACGTGGTCGACGTGCCGGAAACAGTTGATCAGATGCTCGGGCACAGGAGTTGCCGCACATTCACCGACGAAGCCGTCGACAGGGATGTCGTCACCCTCATCTTGGCCGCAGCGCTGTCTTCGCCGTCGAAGTCCGACCTGCAACAGGTAACTGTGATCTGGCTGACCGATCCAGGCCAGCGCCAGCGTGTTCTCGAGTTGTCACCCGCCAACGCTTGGGCGCTTGGAGCTGCCGAGGCGTTCGTGTTCTGCGCGGACAGCCGACGTATTCGTAGAGCAGCCGAACGTCTGGGGCGGGACTTCCCGAACAA
Organism: Acidimicrobiales bacterium; assembly: GCA_051011515.1. Lineage (GTDB taxonomy): Bacteria > Actinomycetota > Acidimicrobiia > Acidimicrobiales > UBA8592 > JBPCTU01. The sequence goes on along the minus strand of JBPCTU010000015.1, from coordinate 3,049 downwards.
CCATCTCGATCAGTTCATGAACGCAAGCGTGGACTGCGGCATTGCTCTCGGCGCGGCGGTGCACGCTGCGACTGCATACGGGCTTGGGACCTGTCCGATCAGCGAGCTGAGAGACGAGGCCGCGTCGCTGACGGCCTTGCTCGAGCTGCCACAGTTCGTGGTGCCTGTGTGCGGCCTGGCCCTTGGACGCCCTGTAGAGCCGGATCGCCCGGTCATCCCGCGGCTGGCCTTCGACGTCACCGTTCAGCAGAACACGTACAGCGACGCGACGTTCGACGCGGAGTTCGACGCCTACGAACAGCGTCGTGATGAGCTCGAGCAACGACCCGACGAGGATCAGAGAGATGTTGCACAATTTGGCGTGACCCGTCCGTACGGCTGGGCCGAGGACCGTACCCGGCAGTACTCGATCCCTCGCCGAGCCGACTGGGGCGAGCATGTTCGCAGCCAGGGTTACGGCCTCGACTAGGCGTCCGCTCAGCCGGGTGGTTCACCCAGCACGTCCCTGGTGTGCTGAGTGTCTGCGTGCTCCCTGATTTCCACTATCTCGCCATCTCGAATCCTGAAGAGGAAGTGGTAGTTGTTGTTGTAGGGCTTGCCGCTCACATGCACCGCGTGTGATTCACCCTCCATGGCCACTCGGTCGGCTTCGGCAGTCATCTCGCCGGGAGTGATTATCAGGCCCTCGGGGAACAGTTCGAAGATCGCGCCAAACGTTACTTGCGCCTCTTGTTTGTTCTGTGCCCCCCCGAACGGCGGCTTGCCGGGGAAATGGAACACGAAATCGTCCGAACACAGGTCGAGGGCCGAGGCGCTTTGGTTCTCGTTGATGAGGCGCCAGTACTCGCGCACGAGTGCCTTGTTCTCTTCGAGCCCCATGGCAGACATCCCCTCCGATCGTCCGGGGAACACTAACCCGGTCGGGACCCAGCACAACCGGTCCGCTAGCTTCGACAAATGGCAGGACCGCTGCACGGAGTGAAGGTCATAGACCTCTCGGCCGTGATATCGGGACCGATGGCCGCTCAAATCCTGGGTGATCAAGGTGCGGAGGTCATCAAGGTCGAGCCCCTTGTGATGGGCGACATCACGCGCATCGGGGGGTTCAGGGTCGACGACATTTCAGCCATGTACGCAACTGCGAACAGGGGCAAGAAGTCAGTTGCCCTGGACCTGTCCAAGTCGGCTGGAGTTGATGTCTTGCTCGACATCGTGGCTGATGCCGACGTGTTGATCCAGAACTTCCGGCCCGGCGCAGCAGCTCGCATGGGGCTGGGCCCGGACCGCCTTCTCGAGCTGAACCCCGACTTGGTCTACGCCTCCATTTCCGGCTTCGGGGCCACCGGCCCATACGCCGACTGGAAGGTGTATGACGCCATCGTTCAATCGGTCTCTGGGGTCGCGTCCATCCAGCAGTCCCCGGACATTCCTATCCCAGACCTGGTTCGCACCATCATCGCCGACAAGTCGACAGCTCTCACCGTCGCGGGGGCGGTTTCGTCCGCGCTCTACGCAAGGGCCATGGGTCAAGCCCGAGGCCAACACATCGAGGTGGCGATGATCGACACCACGCTCTACTTCTTGTGGCCCGACATCTTCATGGGCCACACGTTCTATGGAGATGACGTGGTTCCCGGCCTTCTCGTGTACAAGATGATCCGCCTTCAACAGACCGCCGATGGCCATCTCGTGTACTTCGTGGCGACCGACAGCGAGAACAATGCACTATTCGAGGCGGTGGGTCACCCCGAGTGGACTGAGGACGAGCGCTTTGCCACGATCACGGCACGGATGGTCCCCGAGAACTTCGAAAGGCTCGGTGCGCTGCTGCACGAAGCCTTCCTCGACTTCGAGACAGATGAGATCATGGCCAGACTCCACGAGGCAGAGGTTCCGGCGGCTCCGGTCAACTCACTAGACGATGTCTTCGTCGATCCCCAGGTAGTCCACAACGAAACTATCCAGGAGTGGGAGCACCCCACGGTCGGCCCGGTGAAAATGGCGAGGCCGCCGGTGCGATGGAGCGCAACTGTGCCCGAGCAAATATGGGCCGCAGACGGTTTGGGCGAGAGCACGGCCGATGTACTGGTTGCACACGGTTACGACGATGAGACGCTCGCCCGACTCAGAGCATCGGGAGTGATCCTGGGTTGATTCCCAGCTACGAGCCAGGGCAGACCTCAAGATGATCGAAAGCGCTGTCGACGTCGGCAGCGAGGCAGGCCATGGCTGCGATGTCCCGCACGTCGTCGGCTCGGACAGCCGTCACATGTTGGACATCGCGCAGGCCCTCGGAGATGACTTCCCGAGCTGCGTGGCTGGTTGTCGCGTTCCACAGGTCGAGCAGCATGTCCACGACGCTGCTCTGGCTGACGATCTCGCCTTCCAGCGTCGCCATGATGTCTGCTACGAAACATTCCAGCTCTTCGATGCTGGTGTTCTCCCGGTCGATCGTTGTGCTCTTCATGATGTCGTACCCCCGCAGCTCTTGGTGTGACTGCAACGTACGGACGAGCGAGGCGGTCGTAATCGGGGAATTCCCCCTACGGGTCCCCTATCAGGCCAGGCCGTGTTCGAAGGCGTACGCCGCTGCCGCGGTACGTGACGAGACACCGAGCTTGGTCAGTATGTGACCGACGTGGCTGGCGACAGTTTTCTCGCTGATCACGAGCTCGGTGGCGATCTCGCGGTTTGTGTCACCTCGGGCGATGAGGGCGATGACCTCGAGTTCCCTTGGGGTCAGTACCTCGTCGGCGTCGGGTACTACCTCGGCTCCGAGAGATCGAAATGTCGCGGAGGCTGCGTCGAGTTCCATCCTTGCCCCGTCTTCGTCACCGAGCGCTTCGCAGGCGCGAGCCATGTGGACACGGGTGCGGGCGGCTTCGTATGGGGCGTTCAGGTCCTGCCAGATGCTCAACGCCTCGCGTAGACGCCCAAGCGAGTCCGCCGATTGCCCTTCCAGTATCAGGACGGCACCGCTCATCTGGTTCGCCAGTGCCCGAACGAACGGCTGGTCCAGGTCATCGGCTATCGACAAGAGTTCGGCCGC
>JBPCTU010000014.1:0-6257 GCA_051011515.1 Acidimicrobiales bacterium | reverse complement strand
CGAACTCGAGATCCACGTTTGCGGGGCCGTCCCGGTGTTTCTCGATCGTGAACAACGTGTACGACCGGGCCTCGTCGATCTGGCGTCCATCGAAGGCCGTATGTACTCGGGAAATCGCGGGTGCTTTTTCGTTCATCACGATCGCGCAGTCCGCTTCGTGCACCAGCGGTGCATTGCTGGCCAGGTGTTCGGGACGGATCCTCCGCTGGCCCAAACCATCCATACCCACTGCCGCTATCGCCAACACCGCAACATGGTCACCCATGGCGATCTCCTTGAGCGCGCTGGCGATCTCGGGAGCGCGGCCCAGGCTCGCACCACCTTCAACGGGGACCTTCTGCAAGTAGTCGACGATGAGCAATCCACCCGGTCCCACAACATGGCGAGCGATCGAGCTCAGCTCATGCACGTCGGTTGTCACAGCCGAACCCTGGATCAAAAACATCCGGGATGCATAGGACATCAAGTCCTCGATGGTTGCTTCCATCGCTGGATGGGTGCCGGCCAGTTCGTCGAACGAGAGCCTGCCAGCAGCCCAAGCCTTGATCCTGCGGCGCATCGTTTCGGTCGCGGTCTCATCGGCGTAGGCCTGGCACTCGCTCAATTCGAGATTGAGGAGCCGGCTGAGGAGGGATTGCTCGCTGTGTTCGTAGCTCACGTAGGCAACGTGGCCTCCGTTGGCCGCGATGTGTCGAGCCCACTGGAGGGTGGCGATCGTCTTGCCCACGCTCGGCTTGCCGGCGAGCAACGAAAGGTCGTGCGGGTGCAGCCCGCCGTCAAGCATCGCGTCGAGTGGGTTGAAGCCGGTCGGCAATGCCTGCGACTTCATCATTCCCTCGTCCTCGATCTGAGCGAGGAGACCGCGAATGGGCTTGTACTGGCTACGTGGAAGAGAAGACACAACCATCAGTGGATCACCATCGGTCCAATCGGCAGTGGGGCATGAGTCTGGAGGTACGGGCGGGCGGAATTTCTTCGTACAAAGCCGGTCTACTTACAGCCCGCTCTCGGAGACCCTGATAATGGCCGGCCCGATGATCACGACGAACAGCGCCGGCAGGATGCACAACAACAGCGGGAACACCAGCTTGACGGGGATCTTCAAAGCCGTTTCCTCAGCGCGCATCCGGCGCTTCTTGCGCATTTCATCGGCCTGAACCCTCAACACATCCGCCAGGGGCATGCCGAGTCGCTCGGCCTGAGTGAGTGCGTTGACGAACTGCTTGAGGTCGGAAGAGTCAGTGCGCTTGAGGAGCTTGGCGAACGCGTCCCGGCGGGACATCCCGAATCGGACGTCCTGAAGTACTCGGGCCAGCTCGTGGGGAAGTGCACCCTCGTTCTGTTTTGCGACTCTGCTCATGGCTGCTTCGAACCCGAGGCCGGCTTCGACGCTCACAACCATCTGGTCCAACAGGTCGGGCAGCTCCATGTCTATTTGGGTCTGCCGTTCGTTGGCGCGGCGAGACAGGATGAAGTCGGGGATGCCGAATCCGCCTGCCGTGAGCAAGAACGTGACGAAGACGTTGGTGACAGTTGGCTCGTTGAGCACGCGGTAGATGCCGTAGGTCCCGCCCAAGCTCGCCAGCAGCACCTTGGTGCCCAAGAGGCGATCAACAGACCAAGTAGCCCGAGCACCGGCTACGTCGATCTTGTGATCCAGGCGCTGGAGAGCCCCACTAGGAGTCAGTGTGTGGATCGCGTCGGACACCCGGGTCAAAACCGGCCCCAACAGGCGCTTCCGCGCCCGCTGGCGCAGCACTACCTGGCGGAGGTCGGTGGCAGCGGCTCCGCCGGCGCGACTGTCGCTCGCCGACAAGAGAGCGGTTCCCAGCATCACAAGTGCGGTCATCACCGCAGCGGCGCCGACCCACAGTGTGATCTCCGCGCTCACGATGCAACCTCCGTGCGAAGGGCACGATCGGTGTCGAGAGCTCCGGGGAGCCAGAGTCCTGTCATCAGAACCTCACGTTCACGATCTTCTTGATCCACGCGCCACCACCGATCATCGCAATGATCGCCATGACGATGAACACCATGCCCACCGTCGACTCGGTGAGCTCGGCGAGATATCCGGGGTTCGTAATTCGGACGAAACCGGCTACGCCGAACGGCAGGATGTAGAGCACCATCGCCGACAACCGACCTTCAGCCGAAAGAGCCTTGACCTGACGACGCAGCTGGTTCCGCTCGCGGATGGTGTTGGCCACATTGTCCAGCACTTCACTCAAATTGCCACCGAGTTCACGGTTGATGGCTATCGCTCTGACGACCCAGTCGAAGTCCTCGTTGCCGAGCCGATCGGCCACACCTTGAAGCGCCTCGATCAGATCTCGTCCGATACGCGTCTCGGCAACAACTCTGGTGAACTCTTCGCCCGTGGGTGCGTCGCTTTCTTCGGCAACCGCCGACAGCGCTCGTTGCACGCCGTGACCGGCTCGTAGGGAGCTGGCCAGAACAAGCAGGGTGTTGTCGAGCTGAGAGGCGAACTGATTTCGGCGACGGCGTCCGAGATAGCCAACGAAGAACCGTGCCGAGACGCCAATTGCGATGGCGACGCCGAGGCCGACGAGCGGGTGTACGAACCAGCCAAGCACGAACCCGGCGATCGCAACACATGCGGTCAACACGATGAATTCGCCGGGGCGCACGTTCAATCCGGCTCGATCCAAGGCCGAGTTCATCGCTCCTCGACGGCGGCCGTCAAGGAAGACGCGGTCGACTATTGAGCTGGCCCAGTCGGCCAAGCCGGACAACTTGCGTTCGCCTTGGCGTTGTCGTGGTTCGAGTCCCCGGCGGGTCGGCTGGCCACGCACCATTCCCATCACCGAGTAGGCGATGACGCTGAACGTGAAGAAGAGCGCGGCCGCTCCTGCCCAGAACACCCATCCGGCTTGTAGCCGGCCCGGAGCTATCGCTTCGCCGATCTTGGCGATTGTGGTGCTTGGGGTCGGGGCTGCCTCGGCCACCGCCGTTGGTACAGCAGTGGCGGCAACCACCGGCGCAGGGGCCAGCTCGGTTGTTGAAGTGGCAACTGCGAGATTTCCATCCGAGGTCACCGACAACAGCAACTCGACCGAGCCGGTAGAGGTGGCGTCGAAGGTGATTCGATACTGGTTGGCCAGACGGGCTGCCAGGTCGTCATAGACGGCGCCTAGCTGAGCCAAGTCATCTGCCGGCAGATAACGGCCATCGGCAGCACGGGTGAGGGCTCGCAGATCCGTCAAACGGCTGTCGCCGGTCTCGAGGCCCACCGAATACAACGTGGTATCGGTGCCGACCAGCGCCGCCACCGCCTGGTCCTCGGTGGCCACGGACTGCGTGTCGGCCCCATCGGACAACAAGACGACTGCATGACGGTCGGCACTCGAGGCACCCACGATCTCGGCGCTGGACACCAGAGCGTCGTAGAGCGTCGTTTCCCCGCCCGAGAACAGCGAGTTGATCGCCGCCCGAGTCTGCTCTCTATCTGTGCCAAGCGGAGATGCAACGGTCACCTGTTCTCCGAACCCGATCACCGCGACCGGGTGCTGGGGCGGTAGCCCGTCCAGGAAAGTGATGGCCGACTGCTTGGCGACGAAGATCGGGTCACCGCTCATCGATCCCGAGGTATCGATGGCCAAGACGATGGCCGTCGACTCTTCCAACTTCGCCACCCGGATGTCGCGCCTGACGCCACCTTCCTGGAGAGCGAACTGCCGAGAGGTCAACACCGTGTCCGAGAAGGACTGGGGAACGTCGACGATCAGCTCGACTTCGGGATAGTTGGAGTTGTCCAGTTCGACGATCTGGATCTCGCCGCTGTCGATCTGGGCGCGCGCCGGCGCCGCCGAAACCACAAACGCAAAGAGCGCGAGAACTACGGCCAGCAGCCGGAGGTTTCGACTCACCACGAACCCTCGTTGCCCAAGACGTTGAGACTGTCGCCGAAGACATCGCCGCTGAGGCTGATGCCCTGTTGTTCGAGGCGGTCGGAGAACATCGGTCGAATACCGGTCGGCTTCAGGTTTCCGGCGAATAGGCCTTCCGCGGTGAAGCCGGCGTCGTAGTCGAACGCGAACAGGTCACCGAGAGTGACCGTCTCACCCTCCATACCGATGACCTCGTCTATCCCGGTGACCCGACGCGTGCCATCGCGCAGACGCGAGATGTGGACGATGAGGTCGATCGCGCTCGCCATCTGCTCCCGGATGGCTCGGATGGGCAGATCCATACCTGCCATCAAGACCATGGTTTCGAGTCGACTCAGCGCATCTCGAGGGCTGTTGGCGTGAACGGTCGAGAGCGAACCTTCGTGGCCGGTGTTCATGGCCTGGAGCATGTCGAGCGACTCCGCACCACGCACCTCACCGACAACGATGCGGTCGGGCCGCATGCGCAGCGAGTTCTTGACCAGGTCGCGGATCTCTACCGCTCCACGGCCCTCGGTGTTGGACGGGCGAGTCTCGAGGCGGATCACGTGTTCCTGACGAAGCTGAAGCTCGACGGAGTCCTCGATGGTCACGATGCGCTCACGTTCGGGAATGAATCCGGACATGATGTTGAGCATCGTCGTCTTGCCGGTTCCGGTACCTCCGGCGATGAGGATGTTGAGCTTACCGACGACGCAGGCTTCCAGGAATTCCGCACACTGGCGGCTCATGGAGCCGTTCGTCACGAGGTCTTCGACGGTCAGCTTCTCTTTCGCGAACTTTCTGATCGTCAGCATCGGTCCATCAACTGACAACGGCGGAATGATCGCGTTCACACGGGAGCCGTCGGGAAGGCGGGCATCCACCATGGCCGAGGATTCGTCGATCCGACGACCGACCTGAGTCACGATCCGCTCGATCACCTGCCGAAGGTGATCTTGGGACACGAACCGCGCCTCCGTCCTGTAGATGGTGCCGGCACGTTCAACGAAGATCGCGTTGTCGCTGTTGACCATCACCTCGGTGATGGCATCGTCGTGAAGAAACTGTTCGATCGGGCCGTAGCCCAAGATGTCGTTCTTGACCTCGTTGACGAGGGAATGGCGCTCATCGGGGTCGAGGGGGATGTCCTCTTCCTGGAGGACCGCGTCGAGTTCGCGCACCACGAACGTGTGGAGCTGCTTCTTTGACAACGAGGCGTCATACAGCTGATCGCCGAGGCGGGCGAAGAGACCTTCAGACGCGCGTCGCTTCAGGTTCGCCAGCGGATCGATGCCGGTGACCCGGTCGTCCTCGATGTCGGCTTCCTCTTTGAGCCGGGCCATGGTGCTGGGCTGGGCCTTGGAGGAATCGACGCCGTTGTCTTCGTCCTCATCCGAGAGGATTCCGGCTTCACGAAACTTGTCGCCGAGCTTCATCAGCGTTCTCTCTTTCTGCCGAACCGGCTACTGCCGAGCCCACCGGCTCCAGGGGTGAAGGTCTCGACCAGTTCTCGGAGAGCCTTGGCAGCCGGGTCGCGGCCGCCGTCTTCGAGGATCGGAACACCTTCATCAGTCGACACAGTCACGCCGCGCGAACGCGGAATCTGGTGGGTGACGGGGAGGCCGATCATGCTCTCGATCTCACCTATTCCGATACCACCTCTACCCTCTACCCGATTGACAACGAGGTGTCGGTTCGCGGAGACGAGACCGATCAGCTCGAATGCTTCGACTTCGCGTCTTAGCGCCCTGATGGTCGGGGTGTCGGGTGAAGCAACGAAGAGAACGTCGGTGGCGAACTCGATGGCCATCAACGCGTGCTCACCGATACCAGCCGCTGTATCCACGATCACGACCGGGAACAGGTCCGTCATGAGGTCCAGGACGGTCTTGACGTGGTCGGCGCTGACGTCCTCGGCCTGCACCAGCGAGTCCGGGGCGGGTAGAACGAACGCTCCACTTCGATGGTGGGTGAGGAAGATCTTCAGGGTCGTTGTATCGAGGCCCTGGCGCGTCGCCAGTGCGGCGTCACCAATGTTGTGTTCGGGCATCAAACTCATGGCGTGTGAAAGATCACCGAACTGAACATCCAGATCGAGCAGACCCACCTCTCCTGGTCCGAGCTCATCAGCGAGCCCGACCGCGAGATTGGAAGAAATGGTGGTTTTTCCGGCGCCACCTTTCGGCGAGAGAACCACGATCACGTAGCCTCTCCTGGACGCCTCAGTGGGAACGATGGTGCTTTCTCTGCGCCGAGTGGCAGCGTCTCTGGCACGATCCAACGTGGCCACAAGCTCCTGGTGGGAAACATTCGGAGCAACGACGTCACTGGCGCCGGCTCGCATGGCAGCGACGACCAACTCGGTCT
>JBPCTU010000013.1:0-4347 GCA_051011515.1 Acidimicrobiales bacterium | reverse complement strand
CTGGACGATCAAGGACTACTTCCACGACTGGCGGAACGATCCAGCCGTTTGGGCGGCACACTCGGTGGGCGAGTCGATCGCGGCGCAATCAGCCCTCCAAGCCGACGACGACGTCAGCGTCAATGCGGTGGGTGAGTTCTTCTATTCGGTGATCGGCGCTCTTCAGGCGCCTGGTGCGTTCGACCAGTTGATCCCCGAAGACGACGTCTACCCGTTGCCGCTGGCGGGAGATGGTGACGAACTGCTGATAGTTGGCCCTGGAAATCAGGCGCTGATCGCAGAACACAGCCGCATGTTCGGCGAGCAGGCGATCGAACGCTTCCAGCGAGGTGACGCGCTGGCAGCGGCCGTCGTCAGGTTGGACGGCGAGCAGGTGCGAGAACGACAAGGCATGACCGCTAGCTACACAACAGACAACAGTTCGACGCTGTTGACTCGCAACGAACGGGTCGCCGGCGACACCTCTCCTCCGGTGCCCCTACCGGCGCGTGGACGATGGGAGGGCCTACTTCTGGTGGAGCAAGCCGGCACCTATTCGCTCGCTCTGGCCGGCCTGACAGGGACCGAGTTGGAGGTCGATGGGAAGACAGCGAACCCCCTCCACATCGACCTCGAGCTCGGACCCCACCACTTGGTTGTCGCCGGCCGACTCACGGGGGAACCGATCGAATTCCGTTGGGAGCCTCCCCTCATGCCCACTGAGCGGATTCCCGCCAAGAACCTCTGGCTGAGCCCGGAGGGACCGAGGGGTCTGTGGGGTCAGGCCTTCGAAGGTGTCGATGGGACCGGCGCCGTATCGCGTTCGCGGATCGACCCGTCGATCGATTTCACGATCGGACAGCCAGAGGCCCAACGTCCTCGACTACTCCGCTGGTCTGGCTACATCGACGTTCCCGAGGACGGTCTTTACGTTCTTGGCGTTGACGCCGCGAGTGATTGGGAGTTGAGGGTCAGTGGGCGTGTGCTCAGCGAACCGGCCAGGCGTTTGTACATGACGCAGGGTTGGCACAAGATCGAAATGGAGATCGTTGACCCTGGGTCTGCGATGCACGTTCGGCTGCACTGGGCTCGACCCGGGACCGACTCGGAAACAGTGCCATCCGGCCACCTCGTCCCTCCTTGGACGCTGTCAGCAGATCAGGTATCCGAAGCCGATCTAGCGGAAGTCAGATTCAGAGACGTTCACCCCGACCCGGTGGGAGCCCAGGTCGACCACCCCATAGCGTCAGCGGCTTCGGGCGGCACCATCGCGCTGGCCGGTGCGTCCGGTGAGGTTTGGATTTGGCGAACAGGTGGCACCGGCCATTCGTTGGACCTTGGCCACGCCATCTCCGACATCGCTGTCGGGCCCCACGGCGATGTGATAGCGCTCGACCCCGCCGGCAGGCTGATCGAGGTGAACCTCTCCGGTTCACCCGCCGTGCTGGTCGAGGATGAGAAGCTGGCGAGCGCCCGTGGCCTGGACATCGGCGAGGATGGCTCCGTCGTTGTTGCCGGGACAGCGAGCGATCAATTGCTCCGCTTGAACCGAGCAGGGTTGGTCCCGGTGGACTCCCCGCCGGTGGTGCAGCCGATAGACGTCTTGGTGATCGACCCTCAGAGGACAGTGGTGGTCGACGTCGACCCAATGAGCGTCCGCTTGCTCAATGGCGATCGCACAAAATGGGAGTTGCCGCTCTCGCCGGCGACGACCGTCTCGGGCCCCCACCTGGCGCGACTCGGCGATCATGTCCTTGTGACGGACCCAGTAGCCGGTAGTGTCCTGGTGCTCGATCTGCAGGGTCAGATCGTTGGAAGCCATACGCTGTTGCTCGGAGATGGCCAACCGGCGAGCCCGGTCGGCGTAGCGGTCACAGCAGCGGGCTCCGTCTTTGTGGCAGACACCACGAACGAACAAATACTGGAGTTCCGGACTGGCCTTCTTCCCGCCCCTCCGGGCTGACATAAAGCGTCTGTCGGAGAGCCCAGGCGATGGGTCTTGGGGGCCGGAGCTTGCCCTGGGATTGTGCCAGGCTGTTGCGTGGACCAGTCACCGGTCACGTTTCGGCGAGAGGAGGTCGAGTGAGCCAGAGCGAGGCGGCGGCGCCATTTCGGCTCGAAGAGGATGCGCTTCGGTGCCCCTACCCCCACTACAACGCGCTTCGAGACATCGGCGGAGCGGTGTGGGTCGACGAACTCGGTGCCTTCGTTATCTCCGACTACGAGCTCGTCACCTCGTTGTTGCGTCAACCCGACCTCGCTTCCAGTCGCCAGCCGACGGGCCCAGGCCTCGCAGCCAAGACTCGCGATGCGATCGAGAGGGGACAGGGCGCCGGCACGCTGCCTGTCGACGCACAGCGGCACCTTGCTGATCCGCACCCCAAGACGGTCTTCACCATCGATCCGCCCCAACACACCCAGATGCGCAAGCTCATCAGCCGGATCCTGACGCCACGCCGAGCCAGAGCGTATGAGCCGCTGGTGCGGGAAGCCGCGGCTCGGTTGGCTGACGAGTTGGCCAAGCTCGGAGAAGCGGATGCCGTCGCCTTGTTTGCCAGGCCCTTGCCCGAGAACGTGATCCTTCCCTTGCTTCGTATGCCGCCCGACATGCTGGGGGACCTACGCCACTGGACGAGCTCTCTGACTCACGTGATCGGGAACCCGGCGGCGACCGACGAAGAGGTCTATGCGATGTTGTCGGGCCGGGCGCAGATGACCGAGTTCTTCGGCCGCCTACTCGACGAGGTGCGTGCCGATCCGGGTGATGACCTGGTGACGGCGCTGATCGAAGCGCAGGACAGAGACGGCAACACGCTCTCCGAAGGCGAGCGCATCGGCCTGTTGATCAATCTGCTTGTCGCAGGCAACGAGACGAGTATCAAGGCGACCTCGGCCGCCGTGCGAGTTTTGGCCGAACGGCCAGACGTTTGGGAGGCACTCCACAACGATCGTTCACTGGTCCCAACCTTCGTGGAGGAGGTGCTCCGGCTCGAACCACCCACTCAGGGAATGTTCCGATACCTCACCCGCGAGACTGAGCTCGGCGACCAGGTCCTCCCGGCAGGGAGTCATGTCTACCTGAACTTCGCAGCTGCCAATCGTGACCCTGCCGTGTTTCCTGACCCCGAAGATCTGGCGTTGGGCCGCGAAGACGCCTCGCGGCACGTCTCTTTCGGTCAGGGACCTCATACATGCTTGGGAGCTTGGTTGGCTCGCCTGGAAATCACCTGTGGCGTCGAAGCCCTTTTGGAGAAGCTGACATCGATCACACTCGCGCCCGGCAACGACTTCAGCTTCGGACCCAGCTACCTGCTGCATGGACTGACTCGGCTCGACGTCATGGTCGAGGCGGCCCGTTAGGGGCCTGTCAGACCGGTTGCTACACGCTTAAAGGCGAGCTGACTTACGCCTTCCGCGGCTCAGAGTGGCAGGCCGAAGAACATGATGGTCAGCATCATGAGGAACACTCCAAAGAAGCCAGCCACCGCCCAGGTGTTCTTCTTTCGGTATGCGAGCAACATCGCCAGCGAAGCTTGGACGGCAAAGAAGAAGGCGAAGACTCGGGACGCCAGGTTCACGGCCACGTTTACGTCCACGAAGATCACCAGCATGATCGCCGGGAGCAGGATGATCGGGAAGGTCGTCGTTCGCTTGATGTTGCTGTTCACCAGCAAATCGCTGCGCGACGACGTCGCGCCGATGATCGCCGACGTCTGGCTGCCAAGGGCCGCGACCAACAACAGGTAGGGCAGGGCATCGCCCACGAAGGCCGAAATGGCGAAGATTGCTGTGCCGTCCTCGGGAACACCTTCCGGAGTGGGGAGGAATCCAATCAGCAGCGTGGAGATCAGAATGACGAAGACAACAGTCGATATCAGCTGGGCTACCCGCATCGTGGAGACTCGCTGTTCGGCTCCGAACCGAACTCCGATGTAGCGCGCTGCCTCGAAGCCCTGGACGATCGCAAACAGCCCGATCATCTTGCGGATCTCTTCGGTACCCATGTCCGGCGAGTCGCCGAGTTCCCAGTTCCCTTCCAGCGCCACCTGGATGTTGGTCACCAAGAAGGCGACCACGATGCCTATGACTGCAGCCAAGTTGAAGGCGGTGGTCCGGTTGCCGGCTTGATTCAGCCAATCCATGCCCCCGCGCATGCCGATCACGATCAGCGTCGCCAGGAGGGCCACGCCCATGATCGTGCGACCGTTGACGCTGTTCCAGTCGAAGGGCAGCTGGATCAGCGCCATCAGGACCATCGTGTAATACGAGATGTTCACCATCGAGGCGCCCAGCAGCGACCACTTGGCCACTCTCTCCAGGCGATCGGGAGCCCCACCTTGGCCTTCGATCGGTTCGTAGTGCCGAATG
>JBPCTU010000012.1:0-6740 GCA_051011515.1 Acidimicrobiales bacterium | reverse complement strand
TACCGCGGCATAAAGCTTCTCTGGCGCCGTGCTGTACCTACTCGCGAAATCGAGAACCACTCGGCCCAACCCGCCCCGGACCCCCGACGATATTTCGCCGACGATCGCGCCTACGACGCTGAGGGTGGCAGCCAACTTGAAGGCCGGGAAGAGGTAGGGCCTCGCGGCTGGAAACCGAACCTTGATGAGCGTCTGTCGCCATGTTGCGGCGTAGCTACGCATCAACTCCGTGTCAGCAGTCGCAGGGGAATGGAGACCCCTGAGTCCATTGACCGCCACTGGGAAGAACGTGAGGTAGGCGGCTATGAGGGCGACGGCTTGTGTGTCGCTCAGCCATGTGGTTCGCGCCCAGGTAACCACGATCGGTGCGAGGGCAATTAGCGGGATTGTCTGTGAAATGTTGATCCAAGGTAGGAGGCCGCGCTCCACCCAACTGGCACGAAGCATCAACACAGCCAACGCCAACCCGACGACAACGCCGATCATGAAGCCAAGCGCAGCCTCCTTGAAGGTGAACCAGGCTGATTCGACCAGAAAGGCAGCCAGCGTCTGGTCGCTTCCGCGCTGCACGGGACCCCAAAGGCTGCCCCATATCTCGCTTGCATGGGGCATCGTCAGGTCGTCGGTGGGCACGGGCAGACCCCAGTTGGTACCGGGCCAGGTGTCCCCCGTCTGTTGTCCCATCCACTTGTAGCCCTCCCAGAGCGCCACCACCGCAGCGACTGCGATCAAAGCAATCAACACCCGTCGCAGGATCACCCTCGCAACGGCGACTCCAGAAGTGGCGCGTGAGGCGGTCGACGACCTGTCATCCAGCGAGTCGCGCGCGTCGGGCCGAGTAGAAATGACGAACCGTCCCTCAGCCGGCCATAGCCGGTATGACCCGCTGGCCGTACGCGTTCAGTGTTTCGTCCTTCTGGTCGTGCATCAGATAGATCGCGAACTGATCAACTCCCAACGCCTCGAGTTCTTGAAGTCGTTCGACGTGGGCGGCTTCGTCTCCAAGAATGCAGAATCGATCGACGATCTCATCTGGCACGAAATCCGTGTGGTCGTGGCCGGCTTTGCCATGGCCGCTGTAGTCGTAACCTTCGCGACCTTTGATGTAATCGGTGAGCGCCTGGGGGACCGCACCGGTGTCGCCGTAGCGTTCGACCAGGTCGGCAACGTGATTACCAACCATGCCGCCAAACCACCGGCACTGGTCGCGCTGGTGGGCCAGATCGTCGCCGACGTAGGCGGGAGCAGCAACGCAGATGTACAACGAGTCGGGATCGCGACCCGCCTCCTCGGCAGCCTGGCGGACGGCCCCGATCGTCCACTCGGCGATGGCCGGATCGGCAAGCTGAAGGATGAATCCGTCGGTCTCGGCTCCACACAGCTTCAGCGCCTTGGGACCATAGGCCGCCATGAGAATCTTGAGTTCGGACTCCTTGGCCCATGGAAACTGCTGCTGGGTTCCGTTGTAGGTGGCCTCGCGGCCTTCCGCCATGTCTTTGATTACCTTCATCGAATCCGAGAGCGTTGCGAGGTTCGTCGGGGTTTGGCCCAACACTCGCATCGCCGAGTCTCCACGACCGATGCCGCAGATCGTCCGGTTTCCGAACATCTCGTTGAGAGTCGCGTAACAACTCGCGGTGACAGTCCAGTCCCGCGTGCCTGGGTTGGTGACCATTGGCCCGACCGTCATCGTGTTGGTAGCCGACAACATCTGGCTGAAGATGACGTACGGTTCCTGCCAAAGGACGTGACTGTCGAACGCCCATCCATAGCTGAAGCCAAGCGTCTCAGCGCGTTGGGCGATGTCTACAACACGCCACGCAGGCGGATCGGTCTGCAATACAACACCGAAGTCCATTCGATTCCCCCCTAATGGGTGACTTACTGGTTGGTCGGGAAGCCTAGGTTCACACTGCTTCCAGCGGGATCGGGCCAGCGAGAGGTCAGTACCTTGGGCCTGGTGTAGAAGTGGATGCCCTCGGGGCCGTAGATGGTGTGGTCGCCAAACGCGGAATCTTTCCAGCCCCCGAAGCTGTGGTAGCCGACAGGCACAGGTATCGGGACATTGATTCCGATCATGCCGGCATCGGCATCCTCTTGGAACTGACGAGCAGCCCCACCATCGCGGGTGAAGATGGCGGCTCCGTTGCCCCACTGGTTGTTGGCGATGAGCTGAGCAGCCTCGTGGTAAGTATCGACGCGCACCACGCTGAGGACCGGCCCGAAGATCTCTTCGGTGTAGACGGACATGTCGGGTTGTACGTGATCGAGCAGGGTCACGCCGAGGAAGTACCCAGCGTCGTCGAAGGAGGCCTGCCTACCGTCGACGACCACACGTGCGCCGGCTTCCTCGCCCTCGCCGATGTACCCAGCGACCTTGTCGCGGTGAACCTCAGTGATGAGCGGACCCATCTCGGATGCCGGATCGGTGCCCGGCCCGATGGTGAGCTTCTCCATCCTGACCTTGATGGCGTCAACGAGCGGGTCGGCGGCTTCTCCCACCGCGACTGCGACCGAAATCGCCATACACCGTTCACCGGCCGAGCCATATGCTGCCGAAACCGCCGAATCAGCGGCGAGGTCGATGTCGGCATCGGGTAGTACGACCATGTGGTTTTTAGCGCCACCGAGTGCCTGGACTCTTTTCCCGTGGGCAGTCCCCGTCTCGTAGACGTACTTGGCGATCGGTGTGGAGCCAACGAAGCTGACGGCCTGGATGTCGGGATGTTCGAGGATCCGATCGACCGCGACCTTGTCGCCCTGAACGACGTTGAGGACGCCCGGAGGGAACCCCGCCTCTTGGAACAGCTCTGCAATGAACAGCGGTGCTGACGGGTCGCGCTCGGACGGCTTGAGGATGAACGTATTGCCGCATGCCACCGCGTTGGGGATCATCCACATTGGCACCATCGCCGGAAAGTTGAACGGCGTTATCCCGGCGACGACCCCGAGAGGCCTACGAACCGAGTACACATCGACGCCCGTGGACGCGTGTTCGCTGTGGCTTCCCTTGAGGTGATCGGCTAGCCCACACGCAAACTCGATGTTCTCGATCGCGCGAGCAACCTCGCCACCAGCATCGCTGAGTACCTTGCCGTGTTCGGAAGTCAACCGCGCCGCGATCTCATCGGCGTTGTCCACCACGAGGTTGCGATAGTTGAACATCAACTTCGTCCGGCGAGCGATGCTCACCTTGGACCACTCTTCGTACGCAGCCTTGGCGTTCGCGACGGCGGCGTTCACCTCTTCAACCGAGGCAAGAGTCAGCTCGGCTGTCTGTTCACCGGTGGCAGGGTTGAACACTGGCGAAGTGCGGCCCGAGGTGCCTGGCGTGAATTCGCCGTCGATCAGGTGCTGGATCGTCTTCATGATGGTTTCCTCGTTGGGGGGTCAGAGGTGGTGTTGCTCAGATCAGGTAGCTGCTCAGGCCGCGACGGAGGTACTGGCCATCGCCCTTCGAGCCGAGGTACGCGTTGTCGTCGACGATGATTCTCCCTCGTGAGAGAACCGTGTCGACATGGCCAGTGACCTCGATGCCTTCGTACGCCGAGTGGTCCATGTTCATGTGGTGGTTGTCGACCGAGATGGTCCAAGTGGCTTTCGGGTCGTAGATGACAACATCGGCATCGGCACCCGGCTGAATGGTGCCTTTCTTCGGATGCAGACCCATCATTCGCGCCGGCGTGGTGGAACACAGTTCGACCCACCGAGGCAACGTGATCTCACCGGTGACTACACCTTGGAAAATCATGTCCATGCGGTGTTCGACACCACCGATGCCGTTCGGAATGGCCCGGAAGTCGTCTCGACCCAGCTCTTTTTGTTCCTTCATGCAGAAGGGACAGTGGTCGGTCGACACGACCGCGAGGTCGTTGGTGCGCAAACCTTTCCAGAGTTCATCTTGATGGTGCTCGTGCTTCGAGCGCAGCGGCGTCGAGCAGACGTAGGCGGCGCCGTCGAAGCCCTGGTCGAGGTGGTCCTCGAGACTGAAGTAGAGGTATTGCGGGCACGTCTCGGCAAACACGTTCGCGCCGTTGTCGCGAGCGATGGTGACCTGCTCGAGTGCTTCCTTGGCCGAGAGGTGAACGATGTAAAGCGGCGCAGCTCCAACCTTGGCAAGCTGGATGGCCCGGTGCGTCGCCTCGGATTCGAACTCCGCACGACGAACGTATCCATGGTTGACCGGGTCGGTCTCGCCTCGCTCGAAGGCCTGCTCCGCCAATACGTCGATGGCCAAGCCGTTCTCGGCGTGCATCATGATGAGCCCGCCATTGCCGGCAGCTTGCTGCATGGCGCGAAGGATCTGGCCGTCATCGCTGAGGAAGACGCCGGGGTAGGCCATGAACAACTTGAAGCTAGTGACTCCCTCGTTGACGAGGAGGTCCATCTCCTTCAACGACGCATCGTTCACATCGCCGATGATCATGTGGAACCCGTAGTCGATCGCGCAGTTGCCTTGAGCCAGCTCCATCCGGGCGTCGAAACACTCGCGCACATCGAGTCCGAACGGTTGGGTGGCGAAGTCGACGATCGTGGTCGTACCGCCCCAGGCGGCTGCACGGGTCCCGGACTCGAAGTCGTCCGACGCGACGGTTCCGCCGAAGGGCAGTTCCATGTGGGTGTGCACATCAACGCCCCCGGGCACGACGAGTCTACCTGTGGCGTCCAGGACCCTTTCGGCACCTGCCTCTGCAGACATTGCCAAGTCGGTGCCGGGCTGGAGAACACCCACGATCTGTTCTCCGTCGATCAATACCTCGGCAGCTTCCGCCCCCGTCGACGTTACGACCGTTCCGTTCTTTATAAGTGTCGTCACAACAACCCCTTCAGTCGATTGCCTCGATGGCACCCAGGATTGCCTCGATGCCTTCGTCGATCTCAGTCTCGCTTACATCGAGCATCGGTGTGATGCGAATCGCGTTGCCGTACAGGCCACCCTTTCCCACCAGCAATCCGCGTTGCTTACAGCCTTCCAGAATCGCGCCCGCTCGGTCGCCGTCGGGTTCGATGGTGCCCGGCTGAACGGTCTCGAGGGCCTGCATCAATCCCTTGCCACGGCGCTCGGCAATCCACGGGGTCCGCTCGGCTACGGGGTCCAAAGCCTCGGTGAGGCGTTGCCCCATCCGGGAGGCATTGGCCTGCAGATCGTTGTCCTTGACGTAGCGGATCGTGGCCAAACCAGCAGCGGTCGAGAGCGGGTTGCCACCGAACGTGCTGAAGGACAGCGCTTGGATCGTGTCGCTGATCTCGGCTCTGGCGACGATTCCCGCGAGGGTGATGCCATTGCCGACACCCTTGGCGAAGGTGAGCATGTCGGGAACGATGTCGTGGGCCTGATAACCCCAGAAGTGCTCACCGGTCCTGCCCCAGCCGGTCTGGACTTCGTCGGATACGAAAAGAATCCCGTGGTTGGAGAGAACCTTCTGTATCGAACCGAAGAAGCCATCGGGAGGAGTGGCGAAGCCACCAACACCCTGAATCGGCTCGGCGATCAGACATGCCACATCGCCGGCGGTCATCATGTCGAGAACCTGCTGCAGATCGGTGACACAGGCGTCGGTGAACTGGTCGTCGTCCAGGTCTCGGAACGGTGATCGCAGGCGATACCCGCCCTGAACGAAGTTGACCGAGAGCCCTGAGAGGCTGGTGGACGACCACGAACTGTGCGAGGTGATGGCCTGAGCGGTGAACGAACGACCGTGGTAGCTGTTGCGCATCGCCAACACCTGGTTCGACTTGCGGTAGCTCGTGGCCAAAAGGATCGCTGTGTCATTGGCCTCGCTACCTGAAGTCGTGAAGAAGACCCGGGCGTCTGGGATACCCGACAGCGCCGCAATCTCTTCGGCCAACTCGATCATCGGCTCTGACAGGTACAAGGTCGACGTGTGCATCACCTTGGCGGCCTGCGCCTGAACCGCGGAGGTGACCGCCGGGTTGTTGTGGCCGACCATGGTTGTCAGCACGCCACCGAAGAAATCGAGGTATCGATTCCCCTCGACATCCCAGATGTATCCGCCTTCGCCGCGGTCGATCGAGATGGGCTCGGCGTAAAGCGGGTGTACGTATGACGGAAGGACCGACCGGTACCGCTCGAGGAGTTCTGCGTTCGTAGTCATTCTCGGCGGTTCAGGATTCGGTGAGTGGGCCGTACATGTCGGGCCGGCGGTCGCGATAGAACGCCCATTGAGCCCGGACCTCGTCGACCAAGGCGAGGTCGAGGTCGCGCACGACCAGTTCTTCGTCCTGGTCCGACGCCGTGTCGTCGACGAACTGACCGCGCGGGTTTGCGAAGTACGACGTGCCGTAAAAGTCGTTGTCGCCGAGTGGTTCGATACCGACCCGGTTGATCGCTCCCACGTAGTACATGTTGGCGGCCGCCGAAGCGGTCTGTTCCAACTTCCAGAGGTAGGCCGACAGCCCACGGCTTGTGGCCGATGGGTTGAACACGATCTGGGCGCCATGGAGCCCCAAAGCCCGCCAACCCTCGGGGAAATGCCGGTCGTAACAGATGTACACGCCGACACGCCCGACCGCGGTCTCGAAGACGGGGTAACCCATGTTCCCCGGCCTGAAGTAGAACTTCTCCCAGAAACCCTTGACCTGGGGGATGTGCGTCTTGCGGTACTTGCCCAGATAGCTGCCATCGGCGTCGATGACGGCGGCAGTGTTGTAGAGGATGCCGGGCTGTTCCTCTTCGTACATCGGCAGCACCAGGACCATGCCGTGTTTGGCGGCGAGCT
>JBPCTU010000011.1:0-4451 GCA_051011515.1 Acidimicrobiales bacterium | reverse complement strand
TACCACAACTGGTCGATGGTCCGGGTCCTTGGCGAGCGCAGTCCGGGCATGTCAGCGCAACTCATGGACGACGCATTCTTCGGCGATCACCCCGGGATCCCGCCCTATGAACCCCACGCCAACGACGATCGTCCGGATCTCGCCGAAAAGATCGCGGCGACCATGGAAATGCTGATGGGGGCAACGGAGCTGCCGCCAGAGCTCGAGGAGGACCGAGAGAAGGCCTTGGCCCTGCGCGCCGGCAGACCAAATCTGGCCGAAGCCACCGACGCCGAACTGGTCGAACGAGCGCTGTCGATCAGCCCGATGGTCCGTGAGTTCTTCGAGCCCTATGCGATCTTTGGTGCGGCATCATCGTTCGCTCTGGGGCCATTGCCCGAATTGTGTGAGGGCCTCGAACCTTCGTTGTCGGGGCGCCTCATCTCGGGCATCGGCGACATCGACTCGGTCCCGCCGTCGCAGGCAATCTGGGATCTCGGACGAATGGTTCGCAACAGCGAGTACCTCACCGGCGAGTTCGACTCGGGAACCGATGGCCTGCTCGAGCGGCTCGAAGGTGACGACGGATCTTCATTCCTGGCAGCTCTGGACGAGCTCCGCTACGAACACGGAGCCCGCGGCCCAGTCGAATGGGACATCGCGAGCCCGACTTGGGAGACCCGCCCAGAGCTCGTCATCGCACTAGTGGACCGAATGCGCTTCGCCGACGACGATCTCGCGCCGACGGCCAGACAGGCTCGGGCCGGCGCGGACCGAGCCGCGGCCGAAGCGGAACTGCGGGCTCACCTGGCAGGGAACGAAGAGGCGCTGATCGGCCTGGATACTGCTCTACGACTGGCCAACCTCTATGTCCCGTGCCGGGAGCGGACCAAGCTGACCGAGATGATGACCGTGCACGAGATCCGCGTCGCCGTCTACGAACTCGGCAGGCGGATGGTCGAACGGGGCATCATCGAAGAACCCAGCCAGATCACGATGCTGACCGAGACCGAACTCCAGGACTTGGTTGCCGACCCGGAATCACTCAAAGAGACGATCCAGCAGCGGTACCAGCGAATCGGCGAGCTGGCGGCACGCCAGGAACCATTCATCCTCTACCAGGAAGCTCCCGACCCGAACGACTGGCCGCTGCGTTCCAACGATGCGGACCCTGTCGCGGTTGGCGATGAGCTGGCCGGAGTACCCGGCGGCCCAGGAACCGTCATTGGCCGGGCCCGCGTCATCACCGACCCTGGCGATCCGCGAGGTATCGAGCCTGGAGACATCATGATCGCGCCCGCGACCGACCCGGCATGGACACCGTTGTTCGTCACGGCGGGAGGAGTGGTCGTCGACGTCGGTGCCCCCATGAGCCACGCCATGATCGTCAGCCGCGAGCTCGGCGTTCCGTGCGTGACCGGAGTCACGAACGGTTCGCTTCGGATCAAGGACGGCATGCTGCTCGAGGTCGATGGTGGCGCGGGAACAGTGAAGATCCTCGACACGGCCTGAACGGCTGAGTCCCGACCCGACCCAAGCCGTCGGGAGTACTCAGTCAGCCAAACCCATCTCGGTTAGGTAAGCGAGGCTCTGTCTGGCATCGTCCAAGGCCGAGCTGGTTGCCCTGAAATCGCGGTCTTGTTCCACGGTGCCCGGGCCATCGAAGCCTTTGGCCAGCTCATCGGCCAAGGCGGTGAAGTCGACCACGCCTTGCCCCAGCGGACAGAACACCCCCTGATTCACTGCATCGAAGAAGGCCACCTCCTCGACAACAACCCTCTGGTGCATGACCGGGTCGATGTCCTTGAAGTGGAGGTACGGGGTTCGCTCGCGGTGCGTCGCCAGAAACTGCACCGGGTCCATTCCGGCGTACGCCAGGTGACCCGTATCGATGCACAACTGAAGCCCGTCGTCGCCTGCATCGGTCAGAAGCGTCTCGATCTCGTCCTCGAACTCGACGTAGGTACCCGCGTGAGGGTGCAGCACCGGCGTCAATCCATGAACAGCTGCAATTGACACGACGGATCGGATTTCGTCGAGAAACGACGAGTAGGCCGATCCTTCCAGACGCGGAGCTGCATCACTCCGGCCTGCGGTCGCGCCGCGCTCTGGACTGACATTGTCGATGACGACCAAGAAGCTCCCGCCCAAGCCCGCGATCCGTTCGCAGGTCCGCGTGGTCACGTGGGTAACGCGCTCGTGCTCGGCCGGGTCGTGGATCGGTTCGAAGATGTGAGATCCGGCCACCTGCAAACCCCGATCCGCCAACTCCGCCAGGACTTGGGCATCGTCGTCGGGGAGGTAACCAAGGGGCCCGAGCTCACACCAGCGGTATCCGGCTTCGCTGATCTGGCTGAAGACGTCTTCCCAGCTCGGCGTGCCCGGCTGACCCGCGAAATCGACACCCCACGACACGGGCCCGTTGGCCACTCGTAGAGCCATGGTCGAATCCTGTCGCTCTCAGAGACCTATTCGCTGATGTTTGGATTCGGCTTCCCACTCGCCCCGAGCAACCATCACCTCGGCGCGTTCACTCACCTCGGGAACACCGACCTCCCACCAGGCGCCTCCGCCGACCCAGTCGTATTGGGCGACGTCGATCACGATCGCATAACTCTTGTCGGACGCCTTCGCTCGCGCGAAGGCCGCCGGCAGGTCGGCCAGGCTCTCGACCCGTTCGGCCGTCGCACCCAGGGACTCAGCGTTCTTTGCAAAGTCGACTCGGGTGTGCCCGTCGTGTCGCGAAGACGCGAACAAGTTGTTGAACTCGGCGCCACCCTGATTGATCTGCAACCGGTTTATGACCGCGAACCCGCCGTTGTCGCAAACGATGAATATGACCTTGTGTCCCGTGAACACGGTCGAATACATGTCGCTGTTCATCATCAGGTACGAACCGTCACCGACGAAGACCAATACGTCGGAGTCCGGGCGAGCCATCTTGGCGCCCAGGCCACCCGAGATCTCATAACCCATTGTCGAATATGCGTACTCGGCGTCGAAGGTTGCGACGGCCTTGCTACGCCAACCGGCCACGAGTTCTCCCGGCAATCCACCCGCAGCAGAGAGGCAGTAGTCGTTGTCGTCAGCAAGCCGATTGATCGTCTGGATGACCTGGGCATAGGAAGGATGTTCTTCCTTGGGCTCGGCGGCCTCGATGGTGTCCAGGTAGCCATGCCATTCGGCGATCTCGGCCTGGGCCCGCTCGAGCCAGTCCGCTGGGGCCGAGTAGTCGCCCATCTGCGCTCCGATCTCCTCGATCGCCAGGAGGGCGTCGCCCACAACGGGTATCGCGTGTTGCTTGTGCGCGTCCCAGCGTGCGGTGTTGATGGCAACGAAGCGCACCGCAGGATTCTTGAACAGTGCCCAGGAACCGGTGGTGAAGTCCTGCAGCCTGGTTCCTACCGCGAGTACCAGGTCGGCGTCCTCGGCCATCACGTTTGCTGAGGTAGCGCCGCTGACACCGACTGCACCGGCATAGTTGGGATGGTCGTGCACCAGGGTCGATTTGCCGGCAACGGTCTCGACCACGGGAATCCCACGGCGTTCGGCGAACGTGGTGAGTGCCTCGACGGCTCCGGAGTACTTGACACCACCACCGGCGATGATCAACGGCTTGGTCGCCTCGCTCAAGGCCCGAACCGCAGCCTCGATATCACGCGCGTCTGGTCCTGGTCGGCGGATGTAGTGGACTCGCGGCTCGAAGAATGCGGCGGGGTAGTCGTAGGCCTCAGCCTGGACATCCTGTGGGAGGGCAAAGAAGGCCGGTCCACATGTGGCAGGGTCGAGCATCGTCGCCAAGGCTTGGGGCAGCGACCGCACCAACTGCTGCGGCCGGGTGATCCGATCCCAGTACCGAGTGACCGGCTTGAACGTATCGGCCACCGTGATTGTCGGATCATTGAACTGCTCGACCTGCTGAAGCACCGGGTCAACGATGCGGTGTTGGAACGTGTCACCGCTGAGGAGCAAGAGAGGCAGCCGATTGCCATGGGCAACCGCCGCAGCGGTGACCATGTTCGTGCAGCCAGGCCCAATCGAAGACGTGGCAATCATGATCTGGCGCCGTTGTTTGGCCTTGGCGTACGCAACCGCCGAAAGGGCCATGCCCTGTTCGTTGTGACCGCGCCAGGTGGGCAGCTCGTCCTGAACTTGTTCGAGCGCTTCCGCCAGACAGGTGACGTTGCCATGTCCGAATATTCCGAACGCACCAGCGAACAGCGGGACTTCTGTGCCGTCGTCGCCGACCGTTCGCTGATTGATCAGCCACCTGACAAGTGCCTGGGCTGTTGTCAATCTGATGGTCTCCACCGGCCTACCTCCGTGTGCTCAAAGCTCCAGCAACTTAGCCCAGCTCAGAGTGGTGTTCGGAGGCGAAGCTAGAGTCGCCGGGCAGAAGCCGGGAGGCCACATGACACCATCTGTTGCGCGGCGTTTCAACCGCGTTGTCGGCCCATGAGCGTTCGGGTCGG
>JBPCTU010000010.1:0-4965 GCA_051011515.1 Acidimicrobiales bacterium | reverse complement strand
GGCGAAACCACTGGTGGTGTACTCGGGGAGCGCTACATGGGTAGCGGCAACTCGCTGGCGAACGGCGCGACCATGGGCCGAATCGCGGGAACAACTGCAGTCGTTGACGCGTAATCGAGGTCTGCGGGAGGCCGCGATCTCGGGCCCACGGTGAGCCATTCCGGTGCCGTGGTTGCGTTCAGTCGTCGTCTCCAGACGCATCGCTGGTCTCGGCCTCGGCCCCAACGACATTGAAGCCCTCATCCAATTGGACGTCGACCTCGGAGCCGTTCTCCAAAGTCACTTCGACCTCGTAGAAGCTGTCCTCGTCTCCAACTTCGGTGTCGGTCACGCGCCCTTCTCCGGTGTGGGCCAAGGCGGCCGCGCTGGCTCTCTCGAGAGCCGGGCCGGTGATGGGCAGTTCCTCATCGTCGCCAGTGGTGCCGGCGACTGCGAGGCCGGTGCCTCCCGCAGCGACGCCGGCTACCGCAGCCGCTGCTACAAACAGTTTCGTGGATCGTTTCACGGTCGGTCCTTCTTCTCGAAGCGGTCTCTTGCTGTCTTCACGGACTCGTGCAGTATCAACTATTGACCTGACTCCAGCCTGACCAGGTACGACGCCGTTCAGCAGCCAGTCAGGTTCGGCATGTCATTCTTGGAATCACCATGAAGCTGCTCATAGTGGAGGATGACAAGAAGCTCGCGACGACCCTCAAGCGTGGGCTGGAGGGCGAGAGCTATTCGGTGGAGATCGCGTTCGACGGGCCGACCGGCCTCTGGCACGCGACAGAGAGCAGCTATGACCTGATCATCCTCGACCTCATGCTCCCCGGGCGCAACGGTTTCCAGGTCTGCGCTGACCTGCGGGCGGCGGGCAACTGGACGCCGATCCTGATGCTGACCGCCAAAACGGGCGAATTGGATGAGGCCGAGGCGCTCGACACCGGAGCAGACGACTATCTGTCTAAGCCCTTCGCCCTACCCGTACTGATGGCACGAATACGAGCACTGCTCCGAAGAACGAGCGGGCGCGACCCAACGCCTGTGCGCGCCGGAACCTTGCGCCTCGACCCAGGCGGTCGGCGGGTATGGCGTGGCGAAACCCAGGTATTCCTGACAGCCCGCCAGTTCGATGTGCTCGAATTCCTGATGCGTCGCCGCGGTCAGGTTCTGAGCAAGGAAGAGATCCTTGGCGGGGTTTGGGAGTACGACTTCGACGGTGATCCAAATATTGTCGAGGTCTATGTTGGTCGTTTGAGGAGGGCGATCGACGCACCCTTTGGTTGCCGGGCGATCGAGACTGTCAGGGGCGCCGGCTATCGGCTGGTCGAGGACGGAGGCTGAGCTTGCGGTTCCCGCGATCGATCCGGCTCCGGATCACCGCCGTCTCGGCCATGGCGGTCGCGATCGTACTGGTCGTCACTGCCCTCGTGATCCTGTCGGTTCAAAGAAGGCAGCTTTTCCAGGCCCTGGACAACTCCCTCGAACAACGGTCTGAGGTGATCCGTTCGGGGTTGCGAGCCGATGAGTTCGGCGCTCTAGTGACCAGCGACGACGGCGACCGCTTCGTCCAACTCGTCGGTTTGGACGGTCTCGTCGAAGGCTCGAGCGCGAATGTCGAGGGATTGGCGCCAGCCGCGGAATCAGCAGATTTCACAGGCTTTGCCACAGTCTCCGATTTCGATCTCGAGGATGACTCTTACAGGGTGCTCGTTTCCCGGACTGGCGACGGAAGATCGCTCGTCGTTGGCGAGAACCGAGATGATGTCAACGATGCAATGCGCAACCTGGCCCTAACCCTGTTTGTGGCGGTCCCTGTCGTCGTCTCCCTCCTGGCTGCGCTGACCTGGTGGCTGGTCGGCCGCACTCTTCAGCCAGTCGCTCGAATTCGCCGCGAGGTCAGCGGAATTGGTGCAGGGGCCCTCGATCGTCGCGTCAGGCCGCCGGCTACCGACGACGAGGTAGCGGACCTGGTTGGGACGATGAACGAGATGCTCGATCGGGTCGAGACAGCCACAAAGAGACAGGAGAGCTTCGTCGCCGATGCGTCGCACGAGCTCAAGACCCCGCTCACCCGCATGAGAACCGAGATCGAGGTTGACCTCGCTGAGCGAGGCGAACCGGACGTGCTTGTTTCGAGTCTGCTCGACGAGGTTGTCGGGCTTCAGCATTTGGTCGAGGATCTGCTTCAGCTGGCTGACGCCGACGCCGGCAAGGCGCCCACGAGGCATGTGGCAGTAGATCTCGACGACCTGGGAATGCAGGAAGCGGCGATCTTGCGGGAGTCGAACAGCTGCACGATCGACACCTCAGGGGTCGCGGCCGGTGAGGTCGCCGGCGACCGAGTTGAGTTGCTCCGCATGGCACGAAATCTGCTCGACAACGCGACGAGACATGCCCGGACGACGGTGTGGATCGCGATCGCGCAGGAACGAGGCAGGGTCAAGCTCGTCGTGTCTGATGACGGGCCTGGAGCAGCTGACAACGACCTCGACGTGATCTTCGACCGCTTCAGTCGTCTAGATGCTTCGCGCACGGCGAGTTCGGGTGGGACCGGTCTCGGCCTGGCGATCGTCCGCGACATCGTTGACCGGCACAGCGGGCGGGTCTGGGCCGAGGCGAACTCGCCGGCAGGCCTGCGGATCGTCGTCGACCTGCCGGGGGCGGACCGACCCGACGCTCACCCCTGATGCTCTAGCAGATCCAAGGCGGTTTCCAACATGGCAGCCCCGTCGACCAGCCGCACCATTGGCGGTGGATCGCCCAACAGTGCACGTGCCTTCTCGTGCAGCCGCGGCGGAACGCCGATGAGGAGGGGAATCTCGTATGTGCGACACACATGGAAGATGTCTTGGTACGTCAGGTCATCGGGATCTCGAACTTCGGGTGCGAAGATTTTGTGGAGTGGAGCGATCACGAGGTCATAACGCTCTTGATCGTTGATGAGACGTACGTGGCGGCCATGGCTGTCGCGTCCGTTCGAGACCGGGATCGTGTCGTAGCCCTCGCACACCAGTTCGGTCAGTAGTTGAGGGTCCGAGCCTGAGAAGTAGCCGATTCTCTTGCGCATCACTGCCCCCTAGACAATGCCTTGAGCCATCATCGCGTCCGCGACCTTGAGGAACCCCGCAACGTTTGCGCCGACGACGTAGTTGCCTGGCTGGCCGTACTGGTTGGCGGCGTCGACGCAGCTCTTGTGAATGGCGGTCATGATTTCCAGCAGGCGCGCATCGACAACATCGCGGGTCCAGCTGGTGAACCCGGCGTTCTGGGACATCTCGAGGCCGCTGGTTGCGACACCTCCGGCGTTGGCGGCCTTCCCAGGCCCGAACAAGACCCCGGCGTCCAAGAAGTGGTGGACGGCATCGGCGTCGCTGGGCATGTTGGCCCCCTCGGAGACGAGGTAGACCCCGTTGTTGACCAGTTCGGTGGCGTCGACACGGTCCAACTCGTTCTGCGTGGCACACGGGAATGCCAGTTGCGTGCCGGCCACGCCCCAAGGTTTTGCATTGGCGTGGTAGTTAACTCCGAACGCTTCGGCGTATTCCGATATTCGTCCCCGCCTCACGTTCTTCAGGTCCTTGATCCAGTTGAGCTTCTCGCCATCGATGCCTTCAGGGTCGTGCACGAAGCCGGATGAATCGGACATTGTGACGGCACGGCCTCCGAGTCTTGTGATGTTCTCGACCGCGAACTGCGCCACGTTGCCAGATCCCGAGACGATGCACCTCTTCCCATTGACGCTCTCGTCACGAGTCTTGAGCATCTCCTCGGCAAAGTACACAACGCCGTAGCCGGTGGCCTCCGGCCGGATCAGGCTTCCGCCCCACGCGATGCCCTTGCCGGTGAGCACGCCCGAGAACTCATTGGCAAGGCGCTTGTACATGCCGAAGAGGTAACCGATCTCGCGGCCACCGACTCCGATGTCGCCTGCGGGCACATCGGTGCGGTCGCCGATGTGGCGCCAGAGTTCCGCCATGAATGATTGGCAGAACCTCATGACCTCGGCGTCCGACCGGCCTTTCGGATCGAAGTCCGATCCGCCCTTTCCCCCTCCAAGCGGCAGTGTCGTGAGCGAGTTCTTGAAGACCTGTTCGAACGCCAGGAACTTCAGCACCCCCAGATCGACTGTCGGATGGAACCGCAGACCCCCCTTGTACGGCCCAATGGAGCTGTTCATCTCGATCCGGTAGCCCCGATTGACATGGACGTGGCCTTCGTCGTCGGTCCACGGGACCCGGAACATGACGACGCGTTCTGGTTCGACCATCCGATCCAGTAGACACGCTTCCTCGAATTCCGGACGACGTTCCACGACTGGCCAAACCGACAACACCACTTCCTCGACGGCCTGCATGAACTCGGGCTGCCCCGCGTTGCGTGCTGCAGTGCGTTGCAGGAACGCGTCGACGGTCTCGTTCATCCCGAACTCCGAGCTGTTTCGGACTGGAAAGTGCCCACCTAGCTGCGGCTGTCCCTCTTCGACTGTGACCGCTTGTTGGATGCCGATGTCGCGCCCACCCGTTTACCGGTCACGATGTCCTGAGATTTCTTCGATCGAGATGAGCCGGTCTTGGGACTGTCCGCGCGTGGTTTGGGTTTCGACTTCGTCTTCTTCGAACCTGGACGTGCCCGAGCATCCTCGAGTCGTTGATCTTTCACTGCGTTCGCGTTGGCCCTCGCTGCTCGGCTCACATAGCGGGCGACCCGAGACACCGCATCCTCCATGATTTCGGCTTTGCGGAGCGTGCGGGTGTTCGAGGTCGTAGCGGCGTATCGCTTGCCCGATGAACGAACGGTGCTGGCGCCCTGGCGTCGGTGGAGGTCCGAGTACTTGTTGCGGGCCCGCCTGACCCGGCCGAGTAGCTTGACCAGTTCGTCTTCGTTCAGCTTGTCGAGTCGTTTCGACTCCGTCTCGACAAGCAATGTTTGTTCACTCGGAGTGAACAGCGAGATCTCGCTTGGTCTCATGGTCCTCTTCTGCTC
>JBPCTU010000009.1:0-6264 GCA_051011515.1 Acidimicrobiales bacterium | reverse complement strand
CGCGGCTGAAGTAGCGCTCGGCGTCGATGGGGTCGCCCCGGAGGAAATCGTCGCTGGCCGCGTCGATGGCCAGAGGATGAAGGGGCGGCCTCGGGTCTATCGGTGTTGTAGTCAACATGCCTCCATTGTTCTCGACCCCAACTTAGTCCCCCGGCTATAGCCTGCTTGTGGCCGAGGAGCGTGTCGAAGCCAATGAGAGCTGTGATCTGATGAAGGTGTTGCGGGCCCGTGGGGGGTCGATTCAGGTCGAGGACGCAGCGCCGCCCGCCGGCGAGGGTGTCTTGATCCAGGTCGTGTCCAGCTCGATCTGTGGATCCGACCTCCACCTACTCGAGTTGGGTATCGCCGAGGGGTGCGTCCTCGGTCACGAGTTCGCCGGTTATGCCCCCGATGGAACTGCTGTTGCAGTGGAACCCTCGCTTGGTTGTTTCAAGTGTCCTCCTTGTCTCGAAGGCACCCGTGGTCATTGCGTCGAGGGTTCACAAACCATGGGGGTTAGGACCGACGGTGGCATGGCGCAGGAGGTCATCGTCCCGGCCGAGACCCTGGTGCGGCTACCAAGCGGCCTCGACATCAAGGATGGTTCGCTGGTCGAACCCATCGCGGTGTCTCTTCATGCGGTGAATCGAGCCCACATCGCCGCCGGTGAGCGTGTGCTGGTTGTGGGCGCAGGCGCGATCGGTCTTGCGGCGGTGGTTGTCATTAGCTCCATGGGCATCGTTCCCGACATTGCTGCGCGGCATCCGCATCAACAAGCGGCGGCCGAGAGGCTCGGAGCTTCGCTCGAGGTGAGCGACGGCTACGACGTGGTCATCGACGCTGTCGGCACCACCGAGTCGATGAACGAGGCCCTCGAGTTGTTGCGACCGATGGGTCGTATCTCGATGGTAGGAACGCCGTGGGAGCCGATCGCGTTGGATCTCGCGATGTTGCGTCGAGAGGCCAGCATCACCGCGAGCTATGGATACGCGGGCACCGGGCTCGATCACGAGTTCACCAACGCAGCTCGAATCGTCGCCGAGACCCGGGATCTGGCCGAGGTGATGGTGACACACCGCTTTCCACTCGACGCCGGACCAGAGGCATTCGCCGCCGCAGGCGATCGGCGTGCAGGCGCAATCAAGGTCGTGTTCGACCTTTAGGAAGCTGCGTAGGCGGCATGGGGTCTTTCAGACGTTGCGATGTTGCCGCCGGCGGCAGGCCGGCCCCTGGGGCACTCGAGGTGCGGTTGCGGCAGAATAAGGTCGCCGCGGTCGTACGTGCGGCTGCTAAGCGATTCACCAGCATGATTCTTCGATAGAAGGAAGTCCCGTCATGGCGGACGAGCCTGCCACGCCCACACCACTTGACCTCGCAATTCTTGGTGGCACGGTGGTGCCGTGTGAGGGCTCGGAGCCTCACCTGGCCGATCTCGCCATTCGTGACGGTCGAGTCGTCGACATGATGGAGCCCGGTCAAGCGGTTCGTGCCGACCGCACCATTGACGCGTCAGGCTCCGCGGTGCTCCCGGGGTTCGTCGACTCCCATACCCATATCGCCTCGAACATGTTGCTCCGAGGCCTTCTCGAGGACACCGAGCTTTTTGCCTGGCTCGACACGATGTGGCGGCTGAAGCAGAACTTCGACCACGAAGCTCTCTATTGGGCTTCGATGTGTGGCCTCATCGAGATGGCCAAGTCGGGCATTACCTGTTTCAACGAGCACTTCGACGCCTACGCGGTCACGCCCGAGGTGCGAGCCCTCGAGCAAGTCCCGCTGAAGGCCACGCTCGGCTACGGGTTTGCCGACGGCGGTGTGTATGCCGATGTTGCTGAGTGGTCGTGGGCAGCTCTGGCCGACTTCGACGCGGCGAGTGTGGGCGCCTCTGGTATCGACGGCGACCGCGTCAGGCTCGCGTTGTCGCCTCACGCGCCGTACTCGTGCAGCGAGGCGATGTGGCGCGAGGTTCGTGCTCTTGCCAACGATCGTGGACTGCCCGTGCATACCCATATCGCCGAGGGCTTGCGTGAAAGCGAATTCATGCAAAAGACCTATGGGAAGACAACCGTCCAGTGGCTTCACGACATCGGGTTCCTGGCCAGCGACATCACCGCCGCTCATTGTTCACAGCTGACCGCGAGCGACATAGCGCTCTTCGCCGAGCACGACGTGAAGGTTGCCCATTGCCCGATCTGCAACGCCAAGCTCGTCTCGGGAACCATGGACCTTCGCGGGCTTTGGGCGGCGGACGTGACGGTTGGTCTGGCGACTGATGGGCCGGCGAGCCACAACACGCTCGACATGTTTCAGGAGATGAAGTTCGCAGCGATCGTCCATAAGCAGATCACTGGAGACCCCACGTTTCTGACCACTCGTGAAGTCCTCGAGCTGGCGACAGTGGGTTCGGCTGAGGCGATGCACCGACCGGAGCTGGGCACCATCAGTGTTGGTGCGCCGGCCGATCTGGCAATCGTCGACATGGGCGGTGCACACGTCGCCCCGCTCTACGACATTGAGGCAGCGCTCGTGTACGGCAGCCGGGCCGACGATGTCACTCACACCATCGTCGACGGAAATGTCGTGGTCGACAATCGAGAGGTTGTCGGCATCGACGAAGAGGAGGTCGTTGCCCGATTCTCCGAACTCGCCCTCGCCCTGCGGGATCGCTCAGTATGACCCTCACGTTCCGTGGGGCGCTCCGTCCTGGCACTACCCACTGCACCCTGTATCTGCCGGAGCAATGAGGTACCTCTTCGCGGGCCATGATCTTGATGTTGGAGCGCGGGAGCTCCGTCGCGCCGGGTCACCCGTCCACCTGGAACGTCAGGCCTTCGACGTGCTGGTCTACTTGGTAGAGAACCGCGACCGAGTGGTCACCAAGACCGAGCTGCTGGAAGCGGTGTGGGACACCGAGTTCGTCTCCGAGTCGAACCTCTCAAGTCGTATCAAGGACGCTCGTCGCGCTGTTGGAGACGATGGCAAGCGACAGGGCGTGATCCGTACCAGCCATGGCTACGGCTACAGATTCGTCGCCGATGTCGAGACAGTCGTTGGTGCGGATCCACAAGAGCGGGATGGCGCCGGTCCCGAGCGCGAGGTGACGCAACAGATTCGGTTCTGCCGGAGCCATGACGATGTGAACATCGCCATGGCGACCTCGGGAAGTGGCCCACCCCTGGTGAAGGCGGCCAACTGGCTCACCCATCTGGACTATGACTGGGACAGCCCCGCATGGCGCCATTGGCTGGCCGGGCTCTCCGCAGAGCACACGCTGATCAGGTACGACGAGCGCGGGTGCGGCCTATCCGACTGGGACACCGACAACTTCAGCCTGGGTGCGTGGGTGAGCGATTTGGAGTGTGTTGTCGACGCGGCAGGACTCGAACGTTTCCCTCTGCTTGGCATGTCCCAAGGTGCCGCTGTTGCCATTGCTTATGCGGTACGCCATCCCGACCGGGTCAGCCATCTCGTTCTGTTCGGAGGTTTCGCCGCCGGGCGGGCCATAGCTGCCACATCCGACGCGGAACGGGACGAGGCGAGGACCCTCATCGATCTGGCCCGTGTTGGCTGGGGCCTAGACGATCCGGCGTTTCTTCAGGTCTTCGCGAGCCGATTCGCGCCCGATGGCACACGCGAACAATGGGAGGCCTTCACCGAGCTCCAGCGCAGGACCACCTCGGCACAAAACGCTGTGCGGTTCCTGGAGCAGTTCTCGCAGCTCGATGTTCGTCACTTGGCCGAACAAGTCGAGACACCGACCCTGGTGCTCCATTCTCGCGATGAACGGGAGTGGCCGGTTCGGTTCGGTCACGAGCTGGCGCAACTGATTCCGCATAGTCGGTTCGTGGCTCTGGAGAGCAACAACCACCTCCTCCAGGAGGACGAACCAGCGTGGCAGCGATTTCTCGATGAGCTGGACCGCTTCCTCGCGAACCCCTCTACCGAGGTGCTGCCGTAGTCGGTAGCGGGTGAGCCTGCATGCAGCGGAAGCCAAAGCCTGAAGCCATGGTCCTGCCCATCCGTTCAGGTGCGTTGGATAGACCGGGTCACGGGTAGCTAATCCTTGGATGATGGACTCAGAACCACCCTGTGCCGGTAGCGGATTGTCTGGCGCGACGGCGAGATGTAATCCTCACCGGGTGAACCAGGCGCTGACGGGGCAATGACATTCAAGCCGGCCATCGCGCGGTGGTTGCCCTCGTACGAACGGTCATGGCTGCGCGCGGATGCGGTTTCGGGCAGCACCGTCGCAGCCGTGATGATCCCGTCCGCGCTGTCCTACGCGGCAATCGTTGGTGTCGAACCGATTGTCGGCCTCTACACGGTGCCGTTTGCGCTGATCGCTTACGCGATCTTCGGCGGGTCCCGGCTACTAGCGGTCGGCCCGGACGCAGCGGTCTCGGTTCTGGCCGCCAGCACCATCGCAGCAGTTGCCACCGACGACGAGAACTACCTCGAGGTGATGCTGGCGTTGTCGTTGATAGTTGGCGCCGTGTACCTGCTGTTCGCTCTGTTGCGAATGGGATGGATCGCCGACCTTGTCCCCGATCCTGTTCTGAAGGGCTTCATTCAGGGGCTCGTGTGGGTGACGATCCTCGGCCAAGTCCCGGATCTTCTCGGTGTCACGCCAGAGGAGGACTTCCCGGACTTCTGGCGTGACTTCCGCGAGATAGTCCAGGTGCTCGACGACATCCAGACACAAACAGCGGTGTTGGGGATCGGTTCGCTCGTCACGCTCTACCTGCTCAAGCGGTTCGTGCCAAAGATCCCCGGGTCGCTGGTCGTCTTGATCGGGTCGATGGTGATTGTCGCAGCTGCGTCACTCGGGGATGAGGGGGTGGCAGTGGTGGGCGAGCCGAGCGGCGGCTTCTTCAACTTCGGGCTGCCTTCCGGCTTGAGCGCCGGTCAATGGGTGGACCTCATCCCCGGAGCCGCCGCCATCGTCGTACTCGGGTTCACCGAGAGCATGGGAGCGGCCAAGTCCGCGGCACAGAAGACTGGCGAGCGGCTCGATCCGAACGAAGAACTTCTCGCGCTCGGCACGTCGAACCTCGGGTCGGGGCTGGCAGGCGGTTATCCGGTCACCGGTACCCTCTCCAAGACGAGCGTTGCGATGTCGTCGGGCGGCAAGACTCAGCTCGGCAACGTCTTCGCTGCCATTCTCGCCATCCTGTCAGTCCTCATCCTGAAGCCGCTCTTCGAGCAACTCGCGTCTACCGTGCTGGCGGCGCTGATCATCTTCGCCATGGCCGGAATGCTCGATCTCGGTTTCGTGTCACGCCTCTGGCGGGTCGGTCGCGGAGAGTGTTTGCTGGCAGTGCTCGCGTTCCTGGGCGTCTTGACGTTCGGGGTTCTCGCTGGTGTTGTCATCGGGGTCGTGTTCGCGCTGGGGTTGCTGGTCGAACACATCAGCCGAGCCAAGGCGATGGTTGTGGGGCGAACGCCCGATGGCGAGTGGCGCGACGTCGCTGTGGTGGCCGATGCCGTTCCTCCCGGCGGGATGTTCGTTTTCCGCTACGAAGGCCCGATCGTATTTGTCAACGCCCGATCAATCACCGACCAAATTCGTTTGTTGGTCGGCCCCGACGTCAAGGTTGTGCTTCTCGACACATCAGCGGTCTCGTCGTTCGATTCCACAGGCCTCGCCATGATGACCATGTTGCGTGACGAGCTCGCAGCGCGCAGCGTGGAGTTCTGGCTGGTCAACCCATCGATCCGCAAGAGAAGAATGCTCGATGGTGAGGGGGAGGCGCTGGGTGTAATCCTGCCGAAGCGTTTCGACAGCATCGACGAAGCTGTCGCCGACTTCCAACGCAGCCGGGGCGCCAGCTGAGCTCCTGCCGCTTCGTCTATTCGTCCAGGAATGGTGCCATCACGTCGTCGCAGGCAGATCGGATTGTTTCGATGACGGTGACGGGGGGGATAGCCGGCACGACTAGTCGGGCGAATCGCCAGGCGCTCTCGAGTCTTGCGGACGGGTCCGCTCCCTCGGCGACGTCACTGCAGACTTTCTCGCCGAGCCGTACGGCGGCCTCGGGTTGCGATTGCAGGTGCTCGGCGAACCTCTCGCGTCGCGCAACCTCCAAGGCGAAAAGGTCCTGTGGTCGGTTCTCTACCAGATCGATCCATTGCTCTTCGGTCAGCTGGGGACCGTTGCGATCGGCCCACTGTTGGTAGGCCTGGATGCCGTCAAGCTCGAGCGGGTCGCTGTGAGGAGCAACAGCGAGTACTGAGATCAACCCTTCATCAGTCTCGAGGTCCCAGACCATTTCCCACTCGCCATCG
>JBPCTU010000008.1:0-5130 GCA_051011515.1 Acidimicrobiales bacterium | reverse complement strand
GGTGGCGTTCGAGACGTTCAAACGGCACATCGCCCGCGGCTTGTTGGTCGGCCTGGACCTTCTGATCGCTGCCGACGTGATCAAGACCGTCACCCTCGAAGGCACCCTGGAGAGCGCCGCAGTGCTCGGCTTGCTCGTCCTCATCCGCACCTTCTTGAGTTGGACCCTCGTCCTCGAGGTCGAGGGCTGCTGGCCGTGGCAGCGCAACCCCAAGGCCGCAGGGACGCTCTAGGCCGTCGGCCACCGCTGTGGCGGGATCACCCTGAAGAGTGGAAGACTCGCAACGGTCGCAGATGGCGTCAGGTAGGAGGGGTTCGTGATGGTGCTAGCAGCGGAATGGGGCACTGGACAGGTTTTCTGGTCGTTCTTCTGGTTCGCGTTGTTCGTGCTCTGGATAGCTCTGCTCATCAAGGTGTTCGCGGACATCCTCAGAGACGACACGATTTCCGGGTGGGGTAAAGCGCTGTGGTTGTTCTTCCTTATCGTCTTGCCGATCCTGACCGTTCTGTTCTACCTGTTCAGCCGCAGCTCTTCGCCCAACACGATGAGCAGCGACTACGACATGGTCCGCACCCACTGACTGCGCCCGCACCCAAGAGACGCCACCGCTCCGGACCGCGACGGGGTTAACCCTGTTCTTTTTGACGTAGTTGTTCTTTGAGCGGTCGGAGGTCGATCGTTATCTCGTCGGGCAGTTCTGTTACGGGGTCTCGGTAGAGGTCGTCCGGGAGGTACTTGCGAGGGTCGATCTCGATCTCGCGCAGGTAGGCATCCTGCTGACTCTCGCGCGGCCGCCTAACCGGCGGGAGCGAGATCTCGTCGGGCATCGAGTCGACGCCGCCGGGGAACATTTCCGCGGGGTTGGGGCGCGGGCTACCGGCCAACGAAGGCAGAGCCGCGTCGCGCACCCAAATGGCATCCTTCGTGACATTGACCACCACCACGTCCGGAGCACCGAAGGCGAACAGCCCGTCGTAGTGCTCGCGAATGCCGGCCGTGACCTCGTTGACGAGATCGTTCTCGTACTCCATGTGGGTGACCATCGCGATGCGAGGTTGAACCTGATCGAACATGTACCCCGCCGCGAAATGCGGCGTGTGGTGGGTGTCGATCATGTAGTTGTACCACCAGTCCGGAACTCCCATTTTCAGTTCCATCATCTTTCCAAGGTCCGATTGGGTCTCGGTCACGAAGACGTCGACTCCCTGGCCGTACTTGACCGATAGTTCGTCGGGTCGCCCGTCGCCCGTCCACACGAACGACAGCCCGTTCCAATCGAGCCGATACGCCGATGCACCGTTCTTGCCGTGAGACCTGGGCCAATGGCGAACGGTGACGCCGTTCTTGTCGTAGCAGATCGCGTTCTCGTCGCGGTGGTCGAACTCGGTCACTTCGATCTCGTAGCCATCGCCGATAGGCCCGAACTCGAATTCCTCGAGGTGCCAGCTCAGCATTTCCTTCATTCGATCCATCGCAGCCCTCGTGCCGTTGGCTTCGGTGTCGCCGTCTGGCCCGGTGATGCGCAACGGATCCTTCCAACGACCCATGGAAGCAGTAAACGGGTACAGATAGGGCACATCGCCCCAATGGTCGAAGTGCAAGTGCGTGATGAAGATGTCGTTGATCATCTGAGGCGCCTTCTGGAGCGCGATGGCGTTCTTCACACTTCCGGGGCCCAGATCGAAGAAGAAAGAGTCACCGTTGCCGAGCTCGACCATGATGGACGTCGCAGCCTGATCGCGGCGCGGCGGCCATGGACACGACCCGATGAAGGAGATCCTCATCTCGTCCGGTCCTACCGCCTCGAGTCCCGGCGCGAATATCTGATTGTTCTTCACGTACTTGGTCGGGCGGTAATAGTCCGGGAGCGTCGTTCCCATGCCAGGTCCACTGCCATAGGGATTCGCTTGGTTCTTCCTGGCCATGGGATTCGTCTCCTTCGCGGTCCGGTTCGCTAGTCACTTGACCGTCTGTTTGGTTCAGATCGTTGATGCGCGGGGCTATGAATGACTGCTCATGAGCGATCGTTCATCGAGTTCCGGAAGACTAATCACACCACCCGCCTGCGTTCAAGGAAAGCCCGCCGATGACCGGTGGCTTGAGATGCGGCGCTGCCGCAGATCAAGACCCGGCCGATGTGCAATGCTCGCACTCATGGCTGCTACTGCTCCGAACATCGTTTTCATCTTGACCGACCAGGAACGGTACCTGCCGGAGTTGCCCACTGGGTTCCACTTGCCGGGTCGGGAGCGCCTCCATGAACTTGGTACCTCGTTCACCAACCATCAGATCACTTCGTGCGTCTGTACACCATCGAGATCGACCATCTACACCGGACAACACATTCAGCGAACCGGCGTGTTCGACAATGTGAACTTTCCATGGGCCGCTGACCTCCCGGTCGGGATGCCGACGATCGGACATCGGTTGCGGGATCTCGGCTACTTCAGCGCTTACATGGGGAAGTGGCATCTGTCGGCGGAGCTCGACACCACTGATGTTTACGCCGGCCCAAACCCTGGCTTCAGCGACGTGATCGATGGATACGGCTTCTCGGACTTCGTCGGTCCCGGCGACGTCATCGGGATGACGCTGGGCGGTTACCGATCCGACGAACTCATCGGCGCGGTTACCAGACGTTGGCTTCGACTTCGAGCCCAGGACTTGAGAGCAGAAGGCACCCCGTGGTTCCTCGCGGTCAACCTCGTCAATCCCCACGACGTGATGTTCTTCGACACGGACCTCCCTGGGGAAGCCGTCCAGAAAGCTCAGCCACTGATGATGCCTCTGGCTACGGCACCCCGGTCGCCCTTGTACCAGGCATCCTGGGATCTGCCGTTGCCGGCAACGCGACACGAGGGCTGGGGCCCGGACGAAAGGTTGAGCGCTCACCACGAGTACCAAGCCGGGCGGCGCCACATGGTCGGCCTGATACCCGACGAAGATGAGCGGTGGCAGCGGCTCCAGGACTACTACCTCAACTGCATTCGGGACAGTGACCGTCAGATCGCGTCGGTCCTGACCGAGCTGGACGATCAGGGGTTCCTCGACGACGCGGTCGTTATCTCGACATCGGACCACGGCGAACTCGGTGGCGCCCACGGCATGTCCGGCAAGGGTGCCACGGCATACCGAGAACAGAACAACGTGCCCCTGCTGATCAAACACCCCGACTTACAGGGTGGCGTCACTTCCCCGGCACTGACCTCACATCTTGACCTGGTGCCCACAATCCTCGGCTCTACAGGGCTGAATGGAACCAGAGGGCTGAATGGAAACAGCACCGACGAACTACCGGGGCGAGACATCTCTGCCGCGATGGGCTCGGGGACCACACCTGGCGTCAACGACGTCCGAGACGCAGCCATGTACGCGTTCAACATGCTGCTCACAGTCGACGGCGATTTCGTTGGGGCACTGGCTGCGCAAGGCAGGCCTGGCGCCCCTCCCGGCCCACCGCCACCCCCGGACTTCTCGAAGCGGGGTGCCATCCGTAGTGTGTTCGACGGCCGCCACCGATTCACGCGGTACTTCGCTCCAACCGAGCACCACAGACCCGAGAATTTCGATGACCTCGTCGCCCGGAATGACCTCGAACTCTTCGACCTGGAACTCGACCCTCATGAAGCGACGAACTTGGCGGCGGCCCCCACTGAGAGTCGTGACGAGATCCTGCGCATGAACGCACTGCTCAACGAGACCGTCGACAACGAGGTCGGAGTCGACGATGGGAGTTTCCTACCCTCTGGCGACGAAACTTCTTGGCAGGTTGAGCGCTGGGATATCTAGTTGGCCGGCGGCTCAGGGTTTCGGCTACCACGAGCCACCCCCGCCGCCGCCACCCCCGCCTCCGGCTCCGCCGCCGAAACCTCCGCCCCCGCCCCCGAAGCCTCTGCCGCTCTGTGATGGCGGGGTCGCTGCGATTATGGTCGCCGACGACAACTGAGAGAACGATGTGCCGGAGTAGCGCCCTGGCTGGAACTCCCCGACACTGGATCCGGGCACGGCTGCCGCCGCGTTCACAGCTCTCTCCCAATGGTCGAGTTCGCCGAGGGCGACGGCCCAGGCGGTGTATTGACGCAAGCGGCCCATCTTGGCCGCAGCTTCAGCATGGCGGGCTTCGGAATCCGCGATGAACCGTCGGAACGACTCGATGAGAATCCAGATGCCGGAACCCGCAGCGGTGCGCATGGGAAGCTCCCAAGCCTTGATAACCGCCCCCACGCCGGCACCGGCAACAAGGCCACCCAAAGCTGCGAGGACGACGAAACCGACGGCTCCACGGTTGGCCACCGCACCTCCGGCCGCAGCCATCCCAAGTCCGACCAGAGCGGCGATTGCCCCGGCGATACGGGCCGAGTGTCTACGGGACCGGCCTCTGGGGTCCCAAAGGCCGCTGGCGACTCTCCATCCCTCGAGCTTCCGCTCCAGCATCGACCAACCCACGGTAAAGCTGCTGTCGTAGGCGCCGAGAGAGATGGTCGGACGACCGCTGAACATAGCGCGAAGGATCACCTCCACGTCGGGCGCTGCATCAGCGGTCCCCCGCTCGATGTATGACCGGTTCGAGTCGACGTTCAAGACGATCTCGTCACGACTCTCGGCTTCGATGAGCCAAGCGACTCGGTGTTGTGGCCTGACCCTCTCGTCGTAGATCACGCCACCCTCAGCCGCGCTGATGCCCCTCGGCGCTTCGAACTCGATGGTGGCCAGCTTG
Organism: Acidimicrobiales bacterium; assembly: GCA_051011515.1. GTDB lineage: Bacteria > Actinomycetota > Acidimicrobiia > Acidimicrobiales > UBA8592 > JBPCTU01. The sequence goes on along the minus strand of JBPCTU010000008.1, from coordinate 413 downwards.
GCCAGGTGGTCGTGATCGAGCCGGACTACCGGCACATCACCCTCCTCTTCATCTGGCCCCTGCTCGTCGGGGCCGAACGCGGCTGAAACCGCGCCGCCGGCCCAAACGGTCTCTCGGCCCAGCACTCGAAGCGTCCACCAGACTGCAATCGCACCGACGATGGCCCCAATGCCCGCCCACACTGCAGGGACTACCAAGCCGGTGCCCGGGTCGTCGGCAGGTCCTGACGGCACCGCCGGCGCAGGGGGCGCATCCTGCAATGCCGCCCCGACGGTCGCTGAGACGGTGACCGCCTCATGGTCGGAGAGGCCGCTGGTTCTGACGAAGAGGTGCCCATGCGCCACCTGCGCGACCTCACAACCTCCTACGGCCGAGCTTCGCCCTCGGTCACAGCGCGGGTTGACAAGCTCGAA
>JBPCTU010000007.1:0-5159 GCA_051011515.1 Acidimicrobiales bacterium | reverse complement strand
GATGACTGCCGCTAGGAGGATGACGGGGATGATTAGCCGCTGGAGGACCGCTTGCACCGGCACATGCTAACCGGCGTCTTCAGTGGTGTGGAACCGGGCCAGCCGACCGCGAATTCTTGCCGAGTTCACCGGTTGAACCGCCACATTGCATCGAGGACGGCGACCGCCTCTCTTGGGGATCCGAAGCACGGCCAACTGTGATCGCGGAGTCGCGCTATTCCAGGGTTGGACGGGTCGGCGACCGCCAGCTCCGATGCCACCGCGATCGGCTTGTCGGAGACTCTGGACGCGGCGACAGCGGCATCGGCATATCGAGCTTCCTGGCGTTCGTGAAAAGACGCCATCCGGTCCACCCCCTCGATCGCAGCAAACGGACTCTCGCGGTACGCCCTCGCCGTGTTTCCCTGGATGCCGAGACCGAGGTAGATGATCGCATCGACTCCGCCATCGTTGGCGATCGCTTCCAGGGCATCAGGGATCGTGTCCCTGGTCTCACCGCCGGCGAGATCCACGGGATTCTGTCTCGACCACCTCGGTGGCACCAGCTCGTCGATCGCCGCCTCAACAGTTGGCGGTAGCGCGATGAGCTCGAGACTCGAATGTGCCAAGGCATCGGTCGTGAGAACTCCCCACCCTCCTGCGGTCGTCAACACGACCGTGCGAGGCCCAGCCGGTGCCGGCATCGCGGCGAGGCCCGAAGCAAGGTGGAAGGCCTCGTCCATCCCACCCCGACGGATCGCTCCGGCCTGTCGCAACATTCCGTCGAAGACCCGGTCGTTGGTCGCCAGCGAGCCGGTGTGGCTTGATGCGGCCTCGGCGCCTTCGGCCGTGGCGCCGCCCTTCACCACGATCACAGGTTTGGTGGACGCAGCTGCGCGTACAGCTTCATAGAACTGCCGGCCGTCGGGCACACCCTCGACGTACGCGATGATCACCGATGTCTCCCGGTCAGTTGAGAGGTAGTCGATGTAGTCGGCAATACCCACCATGGCCTGATTACCGGCGCTGACAGCCCTACTGATACCGATGTTCGCCTGACGCGACAGGTTGAGCACGGTCGACACGAGGTTCCCGGATTGGCTCGCAACCCCGATCGATCCTCTCGGTGGATTCGGTGCGACGATCTGACAGCACAGATCAATCGGGGTCGAGACCAGCCCCTGGCCGTTGGGGCCGGCCAGAACGATGCCCAGATCGGCGGCCAGGTCGACCAACTCTGCCTCGTTGGCACGCCCTTCGTCGCCGAGTTCCCCGAACCCACCGGTGACGACGAACGCCGCCCGGATCCCTTTCGCTGCTGATTCGCGCAGGACTGTCGGAATCGCGGGCCCGGGCGCACACACCATCACGAGATCGGCCTGGCCGTCGGGCACCGACTCGATGCTGGCGGTGCTCTGAACCCCGAGAATCTCGGGTTCGTCGCGGTTGGTGGCGAACACCCGGCCGCGATAACCCCCGGCCACGATGTTGTGCAGCGCAACGAACCCGAACTTCCCGGGGTGGCTGGACGCGCCTGCGACTACCACACCCTTGGGTTCGAAGAGAGGCGTCAGATCCAGTCGGCTCATCGGGCCGTCCGCCTGCGCGCACACACGGTCATCGCGTCACGACCAGCGCGTCCACGGCAACGGGTTCGCCATCACAGACGATCATCGGGTTCACGTCGATGGATTCGATGTCGTCGTTGGCGAGGGCACATTCGGCGATGGCCACGAGCGCGGTGGTGAGCGCCTCTTGGTCGACTGCGGGCTCTCCCCGGAACTCCGCCAGGACCTCTGGGCGGTCGAGGTCCGTGAGCATGGCCTGGATGTCGCTCCGATCGGCTGGCAAGAGCCTGAAGACCACGTCGCCGAGCACCTCGGCGAAGATTCCACCCACACCGAACATTAGCGCCGGCCCGAACTGCGGGTCGTGGGTGACCCCGGCTATCAGCTCGCGCGTGCCCGAGATCTGCTCGGCGACCAGAAGCTGCGATCCGGGCGGCCCCTGTCCCAGTAGCTCGTCTGCTGCCTCGACGACGGAATCGGGATTGGTGAGTCCCAACCGAACGGCGTTCATCTCGGTCTTGTGGAGGATTTCATCGCCACACAACTTCAGGACGACTGGATAGCCGATGTCTTCGGCCGCTTCGACGGCCTTTGCCTGGTCCGACACGACGGTCTCGCGCGAAACTCTCAGACCGAACTCTCCTAGCAGCCGCTTCGCATCCGCCTCCGACATCGCTCGTGAGTTGGCCATCGCGACAGACGGTAGATCCTGGCGCAGCTCGGTAGGCAACCCGGACCATGGATACGGTCCCTCGAACCGGATCCTTCCGGTCGCGAACGTAACCTAGTGCTCTTGTTGTGAGTCACATGTGTGGCGCTTCGCCTCAAACGTGAACTGCCGAGTCCGATAGGCCCGCCAAGGCTGTTGTCAAGGACAGCCTGCTGTTTTCACCGCCCCCAACAAGACTGCTCCCCGGAATAACGACTCGTGAACCGCTGAGTTGGCCCGGGATCCGAGGTTCCTCATGCTCCTAGATGCCCTGATCGTGGTCGGAGTCGCGTTTGTCGTGACCCAGATTGCCATCTTCACCACCACGATCTATCTCCACCGGGCTCTGACGCACAGGGGTGTCACGTTCTGCCGCCCTGTCAACCATGGTTTCAAATTCGTGACCTGGATGACCACTGGCATCAGGCCTCGACAGTGGGTGGCGGTTCATCGCAAACACCACGCTCACACCGACACCACCGAGGACCCTCACTCGCCCTTGATTCTGGGCTGGTGGACTGTCCAAAGTCGGAACGTGCTCCTGTATCGCGACGCGGCTCAGGATCCCGAACTCGTGTCGAAGTACGCCAAAGACCTCCCGCGTACCCGATGGGATCGGTGGTTGTTCGACCATGCACTCGTGGGCCTCGGGCTGCTCGGCCTCATCCTCGTGCTGTGGCTCGGTCCCATCGGCGGATTGCTCGCTCTTGGTATCCACGCGGTGACCTACCTGGCATTGAGCGGTTCGGTGAACGGTCCCGGCCACCACTTCGGGAAGAAGACCTTCGAGGACAACAGCGCGACCAACCTTCGTTGGCTGACGTGGTTGACGGCCGGAGAGGGCCTGCACAACCACCATCATGCTGCGCCGACGTCGGCCCGTTTTGCCCGAAAGTTCTCCGACATGGACTTTGGATGGTGGGTCATTCGAGGGGCGTCGGCTCTTCGCCTCGCCACGGTGAGGCACAGCGATGTTGACATGTTGGCTAGTAAGGTTTCCGCCTCCGCTTCGCGTCCAAGGGACGAAACCAATACTCCTGTGCCCGTCTGAACAAGGCTTCGCGCCGGTCAGCCCGCCGACGCCGCAGATCGGGACCTGCCGCTTGAGGGCACCGTTGCGTACACAATCGGCCGTTTGAGTGCCGGTCGAACATCGTGGGCCAGCCGATCGAGGGCCTCTTGGCTCTAGGGTCGAGCTATGGAAATTGTGGCTGCGGTATTCATCGATGAAATCGAACTACGCCAGGTGGCCGGGCCATCCACCCGGATCGATCTTCGTGGGATTCAGTTCTCGGCGGCTGCCCCACACCCGGTGCCCCTCACCTGGGCCCCCCACCTCGTCGTCATCGTTCGTTGTGACTCCGATGAGGCCGGTACGGGGGCGTTGGAGGTCGTGTACCTCCGGGATGGCGAGCAGATAGCGAGAAACGTACAGCCGCTCCAGGTGGAACCAGGGAAGTTCAGCTACCGACTCGTTCGCGGAGAGATCGATTTCGAGGACTACGGAACGGTCGAGGCTCACTGTCGGGTCGACACCGGGCACACGGTCATCGTCCCGTACACCTTGCTGCCCCCAGACCCGGGCTTCGAGCCCGATTCCGGCGGAGCGTGATGGCCTCATTCGGAGCAGCGGTGTCGGAACACCCGCTGCTGACACATGCTGTGGGTGAGGTGATCGGCCAGGTCATGGACGCCGTCGGTGAGGAACCCGACGTAGCAATGCTCTTCGTCACCGCCCCAACCCTCGGGGGCCTTGACGACGTTGCCTCGGCCATCCGCTCCACCTTGAAACCCAAAACTCTGGTGGCTTCGTCCGCCATATCGGTCATCGGCAACCGTCGCGAGGTCGAAGAAACGTCGGGGATCAGCCTGTGGGCTGGACGGATCGAAGGCGTGCGCAGCGTCCGGCTCGACGCGAAGAGACACGCCGATGGATGGACGATCTCGGGTTTCCCCGACGGCATCGACGACGGCACCCTGCTCTTGGTCGCCGACCCGTTCACGTTTCCGATCGATGGTCTCCTGAACGAACTCGAAACGCGAGCGCCGGAACTCGCTGTCCTAGGTGGCATGGCTTCCGCCGCGACGTCTGCCGGAGGGAATCGCCTCATGCTCGATACAGCGGAGTTCGCTTCCGGAGCGGTTGGCTTCGTCGTTCCCAGCGGACGAGCAGAAACGCTCGTCTCCCAAGGTTGTCGCCCGGTCGGGCGCCCCTTCACCATCACTGCCTGCGATCACAATCTCATCACCGAATTGGGGGGCAGGCCCGCGTTGGAGCGGCTACAGGAACTCCTCGCTGAAGCGGACGAGCCCACGAGGGCGCTTCTGGGCGCGGGTCTTCACCTCGGGATGGTGGTCAACGAACAACAGCTGGACTTCAGACGCGGGGACTTTCTGATCCGCGGTGTCGTCGGCGTCGACAAAGAAACCGGAGCGATCGCGGTCGGTGGTCGGGTTGTTGTCGGCCAAACAGTGCAGTTCCAGGTTCGAGACGCCGACACAGCAGCGGAGGACCTACGCGAGCTGCTCCACGGACGGTCGGCCGAGGGAGCGCTCGTCTTCACCTGCAATGGGCGCGGGTCACGCTTGTTCGGTGTGCCCGACCACGACGCGTCACTGATATACGACAACCTCCAGGCGCCTGTCGCCGGGATGTTCTGTGCCGGCGAGATCGGCCCAGTCGGGGACCGTAATCACGTGCACGGCTTCACCGCTAGCGTCGCTCTGTTCAACTGACCGGCACGGCCGAGGGGTCCCTGGCCAGAATCCTGTGGACGCCGCAACGCAAAGTGGTACGCGAGGTGGCGGTGTTCGGGTATCGGTCTTGTTAGTGTGGCTCGACCGATGGCTGCGCGAGAGCCGGGGCCTTAGTTTTTGCGGAGGGAACCCGTGGCCGATCAGAC
>JBPCTU010000006.1:0-3190 GCA_051011515.1 Acidimicrobiales bacterium | reverse complement strand
GTGCACGAGGCGGTCGATCATGGCGGCGGCCACCACGTCGTCACCGAAGACTTCGCCCCAGCGGCCGAAGGGTTTGTTGGATGTGACGATCAAGCTGGCGCGCTCGTAGCGGGCGGAGATGAGTTGGAAGAACAGGTTGGCGGCTGCTGCTTCGAAGGGGATGTAGCCCACTTCGTCGATGACCAGGAGGGGGTAGCGGCCGAGGCGGCGGAGCTCGTGGTGGAGGTTGCCGTTGGTGTGGGCGTCGGCGAGGCGGGCGACCCACTCGGAGGCGGTGGCGAACAGGACCCGATGGCCGGCTTGGCAGGCCCGGATGCTGATCCCGATGGCGAGGTGGGTTTTGCCGGTGCCGGGTGGGCCGAGGAACACCGCGTTTTCTTTGGCTTCGATGAAGTCGAGGGCTCCGAGGTGAGCGATGAGGTCTCGTTTGAGGCTGCGTTGGTGGTCCCAGTCGAACTCTTCGATGGTTTTGCGGGCCGGGAACTTCGCGGCTTTGATCCGGAGTTCACCGCCGTTGGCTTGCCGGGCAGCGACTTCGCGTTCCAAACAGGCGGCGAGGAACTCGGTGTGGGTCCAGGTCTCATCGATGGCCCGCTGGGCGAGACGCTCAGCGGCGTGGGCCAGGTTGGGGTCCCGTAGGGCCCGGCACAGATAGGCCAGGTCACTGGTTGAGGCGCTCATGACGCCACACCCAGTTCGTCAGAGACACTCAGTTCGTGTTGCCCCACCCCTTTGCTTTCGCCTTCGCCGTCCCCGACGGCGGCGGCGGCGAGCACATCGGCGGCTTTGGCTTCAGCACGCATCTGACGCAGCACCACCGCGTGTTCGGCGGCCAGAAGACTCTGGTGTTTGGCGTAGCAGCGCCGGTGGCGGGCCACCTCGATGCCGTCACAGGACACGATCACCTCATCGAGGGTCACCCTGGTTTCGACCCGGCGGCCCACAAATCGGGGGTTAACCGAATAGTCGTTGGTCAGTGCCCGGACGTAATGATCACGAGGCAGCCGCCCCGACAGGCGCAGCGCCGTATCGGGCAGCTGGGCGGGCAGCCCCAGCATCGAACCGCGGTCTTCGAAGATCGCATCAGCGGGCCGCACCCGGGTCATGCCATGGATCCGCTGATTGGCCCGCTTCGTCAACCATGTTGTCAGCTGCGCGTTGAAATCGGCGATGCTCTCAAAGGACCGGCCCGGCAAGAAGCTGGTCTCCAGATAGCCGTTCGCTCGCTCGACCAGCCCCTTGGCTTCGGGATCACGAGGCGCACACAACCGCACCGCTGTCCCGAGCTCGCCCCGGAACCTCTGAAACGGGGCCGTGAGCACTTCCTTGCCGGCCTTCCACTGGCCGATACAGCCCTCCTGATCCCACACCAACAACCGCGGCACCCCACCCAACTGGCCCAACACCTCGCTCATGGCGCCCAGCACGTCATGAGCGGCCCGGGTCTGGACCATCCACGCCCCAATCAGGCGCGAGAACCCCGGAACCCCCACCACACACCACAACTTCTCGAACTGGCCGAACCCCACCGGGATCCCCACATCCGGTTGCCACAAATCGAACTGGGCCAACTCGCCCGGCCGATACAACGTGCGCTGCGCCGGATCCGGAGGCACAAACAACGGACGCAACTCCGCCACCCGATCCCGCAACACCGTCATCCCCCGCTCCCACCCAACCCGCTCCGCGATCACCGTCGCCGGCATCGACGGAAACTCGGTCAACAACTCCCTGATCTCCGGCTCGACCGCATCCACAACCGAACCCTGATCTCGCCGCTCATAGGTCGGCGGACCATCAGATCGCAACGCCGACCGCACCGTGTTCCGCGCCACCCCCACCCGCTTCGCGATCGCCTTGATACCCATACCCTCAACCCGATGAAGCCGCCGAATCTCAGCCCAATCCTCCACGTCAATCACTCCTGACCCCTCCAGCTCGACACCGAGCCAGAGAACAAAATCCATCACTACCAGTGGTGGACCCACCCAAAGGGGGGTCAATTTTCAAACGGTGCAACAGGGTCAGTATTCACCCGTTGGCGACACCGTCGTCACCTTCTGGCCTCAGCTTCGCCAAAGCATCAACGGCTCCTGTCGCTGGTGGAGGAACGAGACTTCGATCGCATCGAAGTGCTTACGCCAATGACTGGATCACCGCGAGCTGACCTCGCGCGTCGTGCTGCTGATGTTGCGACACGTGTAGCAGAGTCCTCTGAAGTCATCGAGTTAGACAGTGACGACCTTCAAGCGGCGTTGACTTCGATAGCGGCCTCGCACCAGCGTTACTACGTCGAAGGAAACTTCAACTTCGAACTCGGACTCACCGGCTCGAAGCTGCATGCTGTGGCATTCGCTGCAGCCTCCGCCGCGATGCGAGTATCGCAAGCGTGGTACGTCAAACCTACGAGCTTCGACCCGTCCCGCTTTAGCGAGGGCGTCGGCGAGACGCGCTACTTCCAGATCGACTTGCCACGACCTTGATCCCGCCGACGAATGTCGCTCTTGACACCTACGTCGTCGACCCCACCACCCACATCTCCGTGTTGAGAAGCTCCGCTCCTAGTCAACTGATGACAAATCAATGACATCGGGCCAAGAAACAGCATTCCTAGGCCTGTGACCTGGGGAAACTCAGTGTCGGAGGGGGGAGCTTAACCCAAAGTACACGCGCTACCTGGAGTGCCGAGCTGGGTGCTGCGTAGGTGTTCGGCCTGGTCAGAGGCATCTCAGCGCGCGAGGCTCCGATCGAGACCCAGTGCGACTACGGACACGCCCAGGGTCGGGCGCACGCGCAGCGTGCCGCCCTCGGTGTCGTCCGGGTCAGCGAGAACATCGACGTAGTGCGGAGAAAGAGAGGGATAGCCGTCGAGGTCGGCGACTCGTTCATCAGGAGTACGGAGGCAGTGCAGATCAGGGTTGCTTTCGGAGGAGCGGGTTTCAGTGGCGGCGTGATCTCAAACGTGACCGACAACTCAGCCCGAGCCGGCCTGGCGAGCCGGCCGGAAGAGCCCCTCCTGCGCGACCGAAGCGACAAGTCGTGCTTGTCGGTCGTGGAACGTCCCCCGGGCCATGCCACGAACTCCGACATGGGCGACTGGTTCCGCAGAGAAGAGCATCCAGTCGTTCAGGTTCGGTTGGTGGTGGAACCAGAGCGAATGGTCGAGGCTGGCCACGACCGCGAGCGGCTC
>JBPCTU010000005.1:0-3752 GCA_051011515.1 Acidimicrobiales bacterium | reverse complement strand
TCCCGCTTGTCGATGGTTGCGCGCTGGACGCTCTCGCCGGCGCGGAATGTGTTCTCCACGACCGCGCCCGTTCTGACGTTCTTCAACTTGCTTCGGACGAAGGCGGGGCCCTTGCCGGGCTTGACATGCTGGAACTCCACAACCTGCATGAGGTTGTTGTCCAGCACCAATGTCATGCCGTTCTTCAAATCATTCGTGGACACCGGCGCCATTGCTGCTCCAAGCGCGAAAGGTTCGGGGGCGCGGCCACTCTAGCTTCGAGCAGTTCGATTCTGATCGTCGAGCGCCTAGCCGCCTGCAGTTCAGGCAACCACGGGTTTCTTGGGGCTTTCCGTCAGGACCTCGAAACCGTCGGCGGTGACAACAAGAAGATCTTCCCAACGGACACCACCACGATCGGGAAGATAAACACCTGGCTCGATCGTCACGACCATGCCCGATTCGAGCACGTCGTCGGTGCGGCTCGACAACCGTGGATGTTCGTGGATGTCCAGACCGACGCCGTGCCCGGTCCCATGCGAGAACTCCTCGCCCCATCCGGCGTCGGTGATGACGGAACGACAGGCCGTGTCGACCTCTCGCGCCGAAACCCCCGCGCAAACGAGTGTCTTGCCGCTCTCTTGCGCCTCGAGCACGACGTCGAGCATCCGTTTCTGCTCTGCTGTGGGGTCGCCCACAACGAACGACCGCGTCATGTCCGACCTGTAGCCGTCGACGGCTGCGCCGACGTCGATGATAACGAGGTCGCCCGGCCCTATCACGCGGTCAGTCGGGCGAGCATGGGGTAGGGCGGCTCGGGGGCCCGAGGCAACAATCGTCTCATAGGCCGGCCCCTGCGCTCCGGCGCGCCTCATCGAGTCGTCCAGCGCCAACGCAACTTCGCGCTCGGTAGCTCCCTCGCTGAGTATCGGTGCCACCTCGGCCAAGCTGCGGTCCGCGATCGCTGCTGCGGCACGGATTCGCATCAGCTCGCCCGGGTCCTTCCTCGATCGAAGAGTCAACAGCTCGCGCGACGTCGCGACGAGTTCGGGCGCAGTTGCCGAGGCCAAACGTTGCTGCAACCCCCAAGAGACATCATCAGCCTCGAGGCCGAGCGTCTGACCTGGCTGTGTCAGCGAGGCAACAACCTCGACAACGTCGGTCCCGATCACGACATCGGCGTCGAGTCCGGCGGCGACCATCTCTGCAGGAGCCTGGTCGCGGTACCGGGTGTCGGTGAACACCACCAGTCGATCGATGGTCACCAAGACGGCAGCATTCGAGCCTGTGAATCCGGTCAACCACCTCACGTTGGTGAGGTTGGTGATGAGCAGGCCATCGAGCCCCAGACTTTCAAGGCGCTCCCGGACCAATTCGGACCGCGGACCGACGTCCAGAGGTGGCAGAGGCCTTGTCATCGAGCCAGAGGCCTTGTCATCGAGCCAGAGCTCCCAGAGGCCTTGTCGTCGAGCCAGAGACCTTGTCATCGAGCCAGAGCTCCAATCATGGCTTCGGTGGCGAGCCGGTATCCGAGGCCACCAAATCCCACGATCGACCCAGTGGCGACTGGGGCAATAACTGAAGTGTGTCGCCAAGCTTCGCGCGATTGGGGATTCGACAAATGGAGCTCGATAACAGGTCCTTCGAAGGCAGCGAGCGCGTCGTGAATGCTCCAGGCGTAGTGGGTAAACGCACCTGGATTGATGATTATCCCAAGATGGCGGTCGCGCGCCGAGTGGATTGCTTCGACAATCTCGCCCTCGTGATTGGACTGCAAATGCACGATCTCGAGACCGGTGGGGGCGGCGACAGCGACGGCTGTCGCGACATGATCCGCGAGGGTCTCCGTGCCGTAGATCTCTGGCTCGCGACTGCCCAACAGGTTCAGGTTCGAACCGGAAAGGAGCAATACGGTGTCAGTCATCTCATCGCCTCCAACGCATCGGTCAGCAAAGCCTCGTCGTTGACCCCGACCGCTTCGACGCCGGACGGTCCATCCAGAACGAACGTGACTCCGTCAAGCGCCTTCTTGTCCCTCGCGAAGAGGGTCAGGAGATCAGCGGGATCCGCCTGGGTCGGCAGCACCGACTTCAGGTCGTAGCCGGCTATCACGTCGCGGTGGTAGTCCACGCGTTCGGCGTCGATGCGACCCAGGCGCTGTGCTACCTGAGCCGCATAGACCAAACCGATGGCCACCGCTTCACCATGGCGGAGGTCGAAGCTCCCGGAGATCTCCAGCGCGTGAGCCAGCGTATGCCCGTAGTTGAGGATCGCCCGGGTGTTCCCCTCGCGCTCATCGTCGGAAACCACCGCCGCCTTCAAACGCACGCACCGCTCGACCTGGTCGGCAAGGTTCAGGCCCCTGAGCTCACCTGCTCCGAGGAACTCGTACTTCGCCATCTCTCCGTAGCCGCAGTTCCACTCTCGTTTGGGCAGAGTGGCCAAGAGATCGGTGTCACAAAGGACGGCGGAGGGTTGCCAGTACGCGCCGACGAGGTTCTTTCCCTCAGGCAGGTTCACGCCGGTCTTGCCCCCTACCGCTGCATCGATCTGGCCGAGGAGGGTTGTTGGCACGTGAATGACGGGAATGCCACGGTGATAGACCGAAGCAGCGAAACCACCGACGTCGGTGACCAGTCCACCCCCGACCGCCACCACCACATCGTTTCGAGTCAGACCCCAGGTGACCCATTGCCGGCAAAGGTCCTCGACAGTTTCGAGAGTCTTGAATTGCTCCCCGTCGGGAATGGTGAACACCCGGCTCTCGACCCCGGCGTCAACTTCGACACCAATTGCGTCTTGTGTGATCACCGCCACCCGTTTGGCATTCGACGGCACGACTGCCGACAACTCTGCTGAGACACCCGGTCCGACGAATACCGGGTACGAACGATCGCCGAGCGCAACATCAACGGTGGCGTAGTCCGAACGCATGGTTCGAGGTTACCGATACCTCGGCTCCACCTCGCCGACCTTTACCCGCAATCGCCCTGAGGCGTACTCAGCCGAGAAGTGTGTCGGGGCCGAGAAGTGTGTCGGGGTACAACGACACCAAGATCGCACCAATCATCAGGGGCGGTCCGAACGGGAATGTCGTATGGCGGACACCAACACCGGCGCTGCCCTCCTCGGGGTCGGGGAGGAAGTTCTTGCCAAGACGATGAACCAAGACACGACCGAGGCCGAGCACCACCCCCAACGCCGACCCGATCAACAATGCGATCATCACACCCCTTAGCGCATCGATGTTCGACCCCGACACCCACCCGACGAACATGCCCAGCAGCAAAGCCAGCTTGACGTCTCCGAATCCCATCCCCGCCGGGCTGATCAAATGCATGACGAGGAGAATTCCGCAGTAGACGAGGGCACCGACGAGCGCGTGGGAGAGCCGAGACAGGTCGCCGTCGACAGCTTCGCCCACCACAATTACCGCCGCGGAGGCAGCGAGACCCGGGAACAGGACAGCATTGGGCAATCGATACTGGCGAAGGTCGATGATCGACAACGCCACGCATGTGACCATCAGCACAAGCATGGCCAACAGGCGCCAGTCGTCGTACTGAGCGGCCGCCAATCCGAACAGCACCGCTGTTGATATCTCGGGAACCAATACGCGGGTCGAGAAGTCGGAGTCGTACCTCGCGAGTGTGGGACGCAGTCCCCACCCAGCGAGGATGCCGATGGCCGCGACAGCAACCACGAAAAGTGTGTCGCTCACGTCTCGAGGCCTATCGCCTCGCTTGCCGCGGCGAGCATCGTCGCTACCGGGG
>JBPCTU010000004.1:0-2939 GCA_051011515.1 Acidimicrobiales bacterium | reverse complement strand
GGGTCGGGTCGAGGCCCCACTGTTTGCGGGTGTAGCCCTCGAAGAACGCCTCGTACATCTCGGGTCCGACGAAACGGAGGGCTTGCTCTTCGAAGTTCTGAGGTTCACCAATCGATGTGTCGGCCTTGCTCTCGATGAGGTCGCGAGCTTCTTCGGGGCTCAAGGTGGTCCCGAAGAGCTGGTTGATGGTCAGTAGGTTTATCGGGAGCAGATAGACACGCCCTTTGACCGTGGTGCGTACCCGGTGGTTGTAAGGAACCATCTCGCCGAAACGGTTGATGTACTCCCAGACCCTTTCGTCATCGGTGTGGAAGATGTGGGGTCCGTAACGATGTAGCAGGACATCGGTGTTGGGGTCGCGTTCGGTGTAACAGTTGCCGCCAATGTGGTCGCGGGTGTCGTGGATGACCACGCTGTGACCCGCCTCGGCCAGTTCTCTGCCGACGACTGCTCCAGAAAATCCGGCGCCCGCGATCGCGAACCTCATAGCTCCACCTGCACGTCCGACGACCCTATCGGCTCGTTCTGGGCCTCCAGTGGACTGAGAGACGGTCTACCGCGTCCTGCGAGGCCAGATCAGCTGGTCAGGCGGTCAGCTGCGGTGTCGACCACCGATTCGGCGAGCTTCTTGAGGCCCTCGTCGTCGAGTGGCGCGACCGGATGGGGCACCGAGACTGCCGGATAATCCGACATGCCGATCGTGGGCGCAAACGAAGCAACGATTGGCTCGAACGGCTCGGTGATCAACAACATCGCCGGGACACCGTGGGCTTCGAGCTGAACTGCGTCGTGCAAACTGCACGCGGTGCACGCGCCTCAATCACCCAGGCCGGTTATCACCATGTGTGAACGAGCGGCGAGCATCTCGGCGACATCGGCATCGATGGGTTTGCCTGCAGCGTTCTTTGAATGGATGTCGATCGTCGCGACCGGGAATCTTTCGCGGAGGCCTTCGGCCACGTATGAGAGCAGGGCCTTAGCGTTTGGCTTGGCGTTCTCGATGATGGTGATGGTGACCGGCTCCGTCGGCGTGAACCTCGGGGCCATCGCCACGTCGGAGGGTCGGTCGGCTTCGTAGTCGGGCGCCAGAACAGTGATTGTTGACATCGATACCTCGCTTATGACCTCAGCGCTTGTGGCCTCAGCTCAAGGGTAGACCACCGCCGGCAGGTACGACTTTTCTCGTCGTCGCAACCGAATGAACAGTGGGGGCCCAGTTGGGGATGTAGGCCGACCAACCGGCCCCGGCGCTGCCCGCTGTGACCAGGAAGATGTCGTCGGCGGACCGGACAGTTCCCAGCTTGCCGTCGGCTTCGGCCGTCATGTCGTTCTGAGCGGTGTACTCCAATCCGATGCCGGCTTCGGTCAGGTGGTCCGGGGTGACGCGACTGTTCTGCGCCAAGTACTCGCGGACCTGTCGGCGGGTCCAACCGGCTTCCGCAAGTGTCTGTCGATGTTCGTGGCCGACGACGAACAAGACTTGATGTCGCTTGCCCACGCCATATGTGGCCGGGTTGGTCATGGACGCAACGAAGGTCTTCAGGATTCCCTCAGGGTCACCGTTCAGGTGGTTCGCGATCTGGTGGGGACCTTCCGATGGAAACATGGTGACGGTGGTGTCGTCGATTCCGTACCCCAGTTCCATCCGAAGTGGATCCCACCCTTCGGGGGGCGGTTCTTCGGCGACCAGCAACGTGTACTTGCCGGGGTGACCAATCGAGGACCCGTCGAGGCTGTCGCTCCTTGCTCCGAGGATGTTCATGGCGACCAAACGCATCGCGCGGCCGACCGTGGCATTGGCTCGGTGACCGGGGCCAAGCGCGTTCCGCGTCGAGTTGAACCCGAGCTCCGCGGCCATTGGGCCGCTGATGACGACACACAACGCCGCTCCACCGGTGCTGGTGACCACGGTGTGGCAGCCGAAGGCAGGGTCGAGCATCGCGGTCAAACCCGCCAACACGACGGGGAAGTACTCCGGCTTGCATCCGGCCATGACCGCGTTGATCGCGGCCTTCTCGGCGCTGATCTCACGGTTGCGTTCCGGGACGATACCCACGGTGTCGTCGGCGGACACCCCCGCCAGCGTGAGCATTGCCTCCACCCGCTCGGGTGTCGGGGCCATCACGGGCAACCCGTCGGTCCAACCACGGTCGAAATACTCTTCTTGAACGTCGCTCTCGGCGAGCTGGAGCTTCTGTGCCATGGGCAGAACTTACCTCCTCTAGGATTGCCGCATGAGTGGACGTTTGGATGGGAAGAGAACGATTGTTACCGGCGCTGGCTCCGGGATCGGTGAGGCTGCGGCAAAGCTGTTTGCTGCCGAGGGTGCACAGGTTTGCTGCGCGGATATCAATGCCGAAGGTCTCGCGGCGACTGCCGAGGCGATCGGTGACTCGGCCCTACCGGTGGTCGTCGATGTCTCCGACCAGGAGTCCTGTAGGGCCATGGTCGACCAGACGGTCACCGCGTTCGGTGGTCTCGATGCGGTGTATGCCAACGCAGGCGTAGCGGGCTCGGGTCGAGCCGGCGACCTGGACATCGAAGAGTGGAACCGGGTGATCGGCATCAACCTCACGGGCAAGTGGTTGTCGGTCAAGTACGCGATCCCGCACTTGATCGAGGCGGGTGGCGGATCATTGGTGTTGCAGGCAAGCGTGGGCGGGGTCATCGGTGTGCCCGGGATCGCCTCTTACGCCGCTGCCAAGTCTGGAGTCATAGGCCTGACCCGACAGATGGCCGTCGACTACGGGCCCGACGGAATCCGGGTGAACGCGATCTGCCCCGGCACTGTGCCGACACCGCTCGTTCGAGCGACTTATGAGAAACGCGGCGGATTTTCCGCGACGGCCAACGCGCCCGAAGACGCTTCGATAGACGACCTCATCGATGCTGCAGTCGTTAGGCACCCGATCGGTCGCCTGGGAACGACCGACGATGTC
>JBPCTU010000003.1:0-6787 GCA_051011515.1 Acidimicrobiales bacterium | reverse complement strand
GCTCGGCGTCGGCAAGCAACTCGTAGGGCGGGATCCGCCGTCGCAACCGCTTCGGAGGTGGCGGTGTGGCTCCATCCTCACCACGCCGGGCAGCAACACGGGCTGAGCGGCCACGGCGACCTCTTCTTGGCGGTGGTTCTCCAGGCACGCTGCAAGTCTGGGTCACCAGGTCCGTGCAGTCGAGCTGCGCGAGGGCAGCGCCTGGCCTTCAACTGGTCGAGCACCTCTGTCGACTCCGTGTTTCCCTCAACTGCGAATCAACGCAGCCCGTCTGAGCCCTCCACCTCTTCTATGCCGAAGCCTCCCAATCGGGGATGAGGACGTTCTCCGGTGGACATGACGAGGATGTAGACGACTTCGCTCGGGCGTGGAGCATCGGGGACAACGACTGGGTGAACGTCGTAGTGGCTTCGTAGGTAGCTGGCATGGATGTGGACCATTGGAACGTCGAGCTGGCTACCCAGGACGCCCACCTTCTTCGAAGATGGGACCATTGCCTTGGGGTCGGCCAATGCCCCGCGGAGTGCAGCACCACCGGGCACGTGCCAAGCAGCGGCGACTTCGAGCTCCCCTTCCACGCCGACGACGGCACCCTTGCCGTAGCCCTCGACCTCCCCACCCAGCGGTTCCAGGGTGTCGCGCAGTTGACCAGCGAGGTCATCTGCCATCGGGCGCAACGATGTCATCCAGTCGTGGAGTTGTTCGGACCCGGCAAATGAACCGGAGAACGGATTGTCCACGACGGCGCTGATCGAACCGACCGAATGCGGCTCAGGAAGGATCGTCCCGCCGACAGCGTGGATGCGAGACGACTCGAGTTGGACTTTACGAATGTTCACGTCGGTCATACGTGCGTTCCTTCCACTTCGAGTTCCTCGCGGTCAGTGTCCTGAAGTCGCCCGTAGTCTCGGGTCGCCCTCCGAGATTGTTCCAGCTCACGCATGCGGGTTACCGTTTTGCAAGACAAGCGGATCCTTTCTTCGGCGGTAGGGGCTGGCTTTGTGATCCTCGCGGAATTTTCGGTTCAAGACGCAATAGCTGACTACGGCCCGCCCGTCGCGCGTGCCGCAGTGGTGTTGGTGGCGACGTGGCTGATCGCCCGGCTGGTTGTTCGCCTGTCCGATCGTGCGCCAGAGGCCTACCAGCGGCAACTCAAGTACGGCTTGCCGAAGGTCGTCTGGACGATCGGGCTCCTGATCCTGCTCAGCAGCCTGGGTATCAACGTCAACTCGTTGCTGGCTGTGTTGGGCATCATCGGAATCGCCGGAGCTCTGATCTTCACGCCCGTCGGCCAGAATATGATCGCCGGTTTCTTGGCCGGGATGGACGACGTCGTCGCCGTTGGCGATGTGATCACAGTCCAGGATCGGGTGGGAACGATCACCCGGAAGGGCACCCTGAGCTTGAGCGTGGAGATGCCCGACGGTTCGGTCATCTATGTCCCGAATACCCAGGTAGTCGACGACGAGTTGACCAACCACAACCGAGTCAAGGGAGCGCGGATCGACGTCGAGATAAAGCTCGATGGCTCACCCGACAAACGCCGAGCGGTGGAGATCATGCACGCCACCCTCGACACGTTGGAGTGGAGAAGCAGCGACCGCGAGCCGATGGTTCACTTCACCGAGATCGGTTCTTCTGCGTTCCATTACCGATGCTACGTATGGGTCGAGAAGCGGTTGTCCGAACCACAGCGCAAGTCGGACATGCTCACTGCACTTGTCTACGCACTCGAGGACGAGGGTTTCAGCGTCGGCGAGACCAGCAACGTTTCGGCGTCGGACTTCTCGGCGACATTCGACGCGCCATCGGGTGCGGCGGCCGGCCAAGACGCTGACCCAGGCATCGACCTTGTCGACCCGACCGGAGTCGATCCCTGATTCCTGGGTGATGTCACGCCCGCGCCGGCAAGTACGCTGCGGGGCCACATTCGCTGAGGCGTGGTCGAGTTGCTTGCTGGACTATGAACGAGAGGGTCGTCTCAGGATCGTCGACGATGGAGAATGACCGTGGACACCTACAGCCGCCTGGATCGCTTGACCGTTTCTTATGTGGCCGCCAAGGTTCACAGCCTTCGGTTGACCGAGGACCTGACTCAGCACCAGCTGGACTGGCGGCCCGTCGAGGACAGCAGCGCCATTGGATGGCACCTTGGTCATCAGGCATCGGTGAACCACTTCATGGTTCGGAACCTCACCGCGGCAGAACCCTCTATAGATCCGGGTTTCGACCGTCTTTTCGACTCGGCTACACCTGAGCGCGAGCGCGGTGTCCTGCCTCCGCTGGTCGAGATAGTGGACTACCGGAGCGCAGTGGAGGAAAGCACCCGGCGGGTACTCGGTCTGATCGCCGCCGGAGATGTCGGCGCACCCGCGCAGCTGCGTATAGTCGCCGAAGGCCTGCTGATCGCCTTGATCAACCATGAGTATCAACACTCCGAGTGGATCGGGGAAGTCCGACACGAACTCGCTGGTTCCGCCGCTCCGGCGCCTACCGACGACACACTGTCACGGGTTGATGGGTATTGGGTCCTAAGCGCTCAGTGACACGGGCGGGTGGTTTGCGTCTGGGCGTGAGCGCTGGGAGCATCTGACCAGCGAGGACGGCTTGCCAGGCGACGGGCTCGAATGATCGACCGCCCGAAGCCGCCGGTGTGCGACTCCGACTATCGATGCGCCGACTAGTGGAGACTGATGTCGTACCAATTCGATCCGGCCGCCGACGTCGGTGTCGAGATCATCCGTGTGGGGACCGAGCGCATCGATGACGCGCTCGAACGTCTCGAGGGACTGGCTGGCGCGAGCCGCTTCGAGATCGAGGAGTCGGTCCACCAGGTTCGGAAGAGGTGCAAAGAGCTTCGTGGTCTGCTCCGGATCGTGAGGGATCCGTTGGGCCCCGACTTCAGACGTATCAACGATCTGGTTCGCGACGCCGGCACCCAGCTGGGCTCGATTCGGGATGCCCACGCGGTTCTGGCAACTTTCGACGACCTCAGGGCCACCGTTGGTCCCGATGACCGCCGGCTCGATATCGTGCGGGCCCACCAGGAGACCGAGGCAACGGCAGCGACTAAGTCGGTGGTGGCCGGGGATCCCAGGCTGGATCGGGCTGGTCGGCGGCTGCGTAAGGCCCGGAAGTATCTGAGCCGAATTTCGATCGAGGACGACTTCGCGTCGCTACGTGAGGGCGTGAACCTTACATATCGTCAGGGGCGCAAGAGGCTACGCGTCGTCGAGAACGACGCCACCGACACCTCGATTCACGAGTTGCGCAAGGCTGTCAAGAACATGTGGTATCAGCTCCGTCTTCTCGAAGCGGCGGCCCCCAGCCTCCTGGCACCGGCGATTGACACCCTCGATGACGTAGCTGCCGCACTCGGGGATGACCACGATCTGGCGGTTCTGGCCGCGAAGTTGGAAGGAGACCCCCAGGCCTACGGCGGGGCCAAAGCTGTCCGCCGCACGACTCGGTTGGCCCGGGCCCAACAGGCCGATCTTCGACGTAGGGCGGGGCGCCTGGCCAAAACCATCTACGCCGAACGCCCGGACCAGTTCGCCTCCCGAGTTGAGGCCTATTGGTCGATCACCCGCCGATATGGCGTGGAGTTGGAGACCGGAACAATTGCGGAGCTTCAGCGAACGGGCCGCTGACCCGCCGCTCAGGAGTCTCGCGGCCCGTCTCTGTTGGGTCATGATGTGACAGGATCGGGCAGCTCAGGGATCTTGGAGGAACCATGGATCTGCAGCTCCAGGACAAAAGGGCCCTTGTCTCAGCAGGACACAAGGGCATCGGCCGGTTCGTCGCGACACGCCTCCTCGAGGAAGGCGCGAACGTCGCCATCTGTTGCCGCAACTCCGCCGACCTGGACGACGGGTTGCAGCAGCTACGGCCCCTGGGGCACGTCATCGGGGGACTGTGTGACTTCTCCGATCCCGCACAGGTCCAGACTTGGGTCGTTCAGGCGGCGGCCGAGCTCGGAGGCATCGACATTTGTGTCGGCAACGCGAGCGCTAGCAGCCAGCATGGCGAGGGCCCAGAGCCGTGGAGGGCGAGTTTCGATGTGGACATCTTGGGTACGGCCATGTTCTTCGAGAGTGCCAGACCCTTTCTCCTCGAGTCCGAGACGGCTGCCATAGTGCAGATCGCCACGATCACCGCGATCGAGCACCACGACGTTCCGATCAATCCCAGCTACGGGGCGAGCAAGGCGGCAACGATAAACCTCATCGCCCAGCTCGCTCAGCGGTGGGGGGTTGATGGCATCCGCGCCAACACGGTCTCGCCGGGTCCGATCCTGATCGAAGACGGGCGATGGGACGACATCAGAAACAGACGCCCCGAGATCTACGAGCGTGACCGCCTGATGCACCCCCAGGAACGTATGGGAACAGGCGATGAGATCGCCGACGTCGTCGCGTTCTTGGCGTCCCCTCGCGCCAGTTGGGTCACCGGAGCCAATGTCGTGGTAGACGGTGGTTACACGAAACAGGTCGGGTTCTGAGTCTGGAGCCGGGGTCGGTTGGCCCTGCTATGAGAAACCAACGTACCCGAAGGAGAAGCGCACATGAGTCTCAAGCAGTTGGACCACTACAACATTCGGACGTCGAAGCCCGAGGAGACCGTGGCCTTCTACTGCGATGTTCTCGGCTGTGTGGATGGCTTCGACCGGCGCCCGGCGATCTCGTCGCCGGGCACGTGGCTACTGGTCGAAGATCACCCCGCGGTCCACGTGGTTTTTGTCGAAGCTGACTCGGAGTCCAGTACAGGGCCCATCGACCACGTCGCATTTCGTGCTGCTGGATTTCTCGACATCAGCGCCCGCCTCGACGGCATGGACGTCGACTACGACGTCGCGGAGTACCCGCAATTCGACCTGATTCAGGTGTATCTGACCGACCCCAACGGCGTGCGTGTCGAGCTCAACATTCCGGGAGAGATAGAGGTCGTGGCCGCCGCGCGCGCCGAGAGCTGACGACGACCACTCGGCTCCACGTCGTCACCCGGGTTGGTCGCGGCGCGTTCTCTGGAATCGGCGCTCGGCAATATGTGCCAGGCTCTGCTCCTTGTGGGTTCGTTCGTCGAGGCCGATCTGTCGGAATAGATCCCCGAGCGTCGCATGCTCGCCGTAGTCGGACTTGAAGTCGCTCTCCCACGGGGTCGAGTCCAGCGCCGGGTTCGCCGCCACATACTCCATGTAGGTGTGTTCGGCGTGGTCTTCGAAGTCGGCGTTCAGCTGGTAGCTCCACGTCGGGCGGATCACGTACAGGAGCCACGAGAGTTGGTAATAAAGGAACGCAAGGGCTTGGGGCACGAGTCGGTCGCGGACCGTCCGGTGGCGTTTGCCGCTTCGTGCAAGCAGCTCCTCGATGATCAACAGGTGCCACTGCTCGTTGTCCTGCTCAGCTCGTGCTTCGACAACGTGGCTGTGGATGGCCCGGGCTCGTGTGGGCCGCTCGTGGGTGTGGGTGACCGCAATGTATGCCACGTGTTCCCAGGCCTGGTACGGCACTCGGGCGACCACCTCGAGGGCCCGGAACTTGCGGACCGATGATTCCCGGCCGTAGACCACGTCCATGGCGGTGAAAAGTAGTCGTGCGGCAGGTCGGTAACGTCGCCGGGAGCCGCGTAACGTGCGTGCCTGCTCCGATCGCAGAAGCTCGGCGGGCATCGGGCTGAAGTCTGGCAAATCCGGCACCGTCGACATCCCCTGACCTCCACTTCAGACGCTATCTTCCGGCGGGACCGGGACAACGGGGGCCAATCCATGGGAGACACCGAGACAACGCAGGTAGACGACCACTTGATCGCGCCAGGAAGGGTCCTGATAGCCGGCGTGTCGGGGGTCGTTGGTTTCGCCGCGGCCAAGGCTTTCCTCAATGCGGGTTGGGACGTCAAAGGCCTTTCGAGACGCGCTCCGGCAAGGCTGGGCGTTTCGCATCTCGCCGTAGATCTCGCCGATCGCGAGCTCACCAGGGGAGCCCTTCGCGAATGCACGGGGGTAACGCGCGTGGTCTTCGCGGCCCTGTACGAGAAGCCGGGGTTGTTCCAGGGGTGGTATGAGACCGACCAGATGGAGAGAAACCTCTCGATGTTGGTGAACCTGTACGAGGCGCTGCCCGACATCGACTGCATCCAACACATCTCACTACTGCAAGGAACCAAGGCCTACGGCGCTCACATCTCCCCGATGCGCGTCCCAGGTCGAGAACGTGAGCCGCGCCATACTCACGACAACTTCTACTGGCTCCAAGAGGACTACCTGGCCAGCCGCCAATCCGAGGCCGGCTGGACGTCCACGATTCTGAGACCTCAGGTGGTATTCGGCGAAGCACAGGGTGGGAACATGAACGCCATCCCGGCTATCGGCGTATACGCCGCCTTGCTCGCCGCGGATGGGGAGCCGCTGCATTACCCAGGGGGCAGGGCTCAGCTGTTGGAGGCAGTCGACGCTGATCTGGTGGGTCGGATGTTGGTTTGGGCAGCTACCGACAAGCGAGCCGCGAATCAGACGTTCAACGTCACCAATGGCGATGTGTTCACGATGCGCAATGTCTGGCCGGTCATCGCCGACTCATTCGGCATGGAAGTCGGCGACGACGTGGCAATGTCCATGGCCGCCGATATCCCCCCACGGGCGTTGGATTGGGCCCGCGTCGTGGAGGCCCACGATCTCAGCTCGCCGACTTCGCTGAATGACTTTGTCGGCCAGTCGTTCTTCTACGCGGACATGTTGACCGGTTTCGGTCAGGACAGCGACCCGCCACCGGCCCTCGTCAGCACGGTGAAG
>JBPCTU010000002.1:0-2687 GCA_051011515.1 Acidimicrobiales bacterium | reverse complement strand
CAGACCGTTGAAGCCCTTGCCGAACTGAAGGTCGACACCCTCCAGCACCCTGTTGCCTCCGAACGCGACATGGAGGTCATCCAACTCCAGGGGGATGGGGCCGCCGGCTTCGCTCGTTGTTGCACTGTCGCTCATTGATCCGCTCCCCCCTCGTGGCCGCGTTCGACTCGGGTGCCGGGGTCGATCTCCTCCAGCGGATCGGGGTTTGCATCGATCTCGCTGGAGGCGCCACCGCCTACGTCACTGCCGGCATCGACATGCGCGAGCGGATTGTCTTCGTACTTCCCATCGTCGGGCGGCTCGGACCGGCCTCGCAGGTTGTTCCACCAATGGCTCTCACGAATTCTGTCCGGGAGCGAGGTGAGGCCACCAGGCAGGATGAGAACCGACAACATCAGGGCGCAACCCAGCAACAGGAACAAGAGCTTCTGGGTGTCCTGCAATTCCTGACGTACGTATACGAAGAAGATCGCTCCGACCAGAGGGCCCCACAGCCGTCCCAGTCCGCCCACGATGAGCACTACCAGCAAGAACACAAGCAGCCGGGTCCTGAACGACGAGGGGTTGACGAATGAGCTGTTTTGCGCCCAGGCAGCGCCGGCGAGAGCAGCCGCGAAGGCCGACAGTCCGAAGGCGACCAGCTTGTAGTAGGTGGCCGACACGCCAAGAGGACCAGTCGCGATCTCGATGTCGCGCACTGACTTGAGGGTCCTCCCGAGTCGACGGTTGGTGAGAATCTGATAACCGATGTAGGTGATCAACAGCGCGATCAGCGCCAGGAAGTACGCACTACGCACCCTCCCCAGGCCGAAGAGCTCGAAGGTCTGTACCTGCTTACCGGTACCGCCGTTGGTCTTGAGCCCGCTCCACACCTCGTCGTCCAGACGGATGATCGTGACTATCAACTCACCCAGGGCCAACGTGGCGATGGCCAGGAAGAACCCGCGCAGGCGCGCGGCAGGGAAGCCGACCACGATGCCGATAACGGCCGCCGCCAAGCAGACCACGGGAATCGTGAGCAAGAACGGCCAGCCGTATCCGGCTTCGGCCGCACGAACGCTTGTCTCACACGAAGGGTCGGTGCACTCTGCCGGTGCCGAAAGAATCGCAGTGCCGTAGGCCCCCAACGCGAACAGACCTGCCTGGGCCAATCCAAGAGTCCCGGAGAACCCGATCAGCAGGTTGAACCCGACTGCTGCGGCGGCGTAGGCGAACACGAACGCCAGGTTGCCCATGCCGAAGTCGTTGCCTGTATCGAAGATGCTCGTGAAGGCAAAGATCGGCACCCATGGCAAGATCGCCAGGACCGCAAAGACCACAAAGATCGTGACCGGGTCCTTGTAACCCCGGATACCTGAAGGGCGAGGCGGATACAGCGGCCGGCCAGACTCGCTCGTTGCGGATCGGCTCACGTCACACCTCCCTCAACTTCGCCTGTCGACTCAGCCCGTCAGGCGAGATCAACAACACGACGACCACTATCAACAGGGCCATGGTTGGCTGGAGGCTGGTATCTATCTGACCACCGGCGACGGACTCGGCGACACCCACCACGAGGCCGCCGATGAAGGTGCCGGGTAGCGACACGAACCCACCCAATACGGCAGCGATGAAACCTTTCAGAATGAGGCCCTCGGCGCTGCCCAACTCGAGGACTGTGGAGGTCGTGTTGAGGATCATGGCGGCACCGGCGACCAGAGAGCCGATCCCCCAGGCGATGAGGGAAACCTTGCCGGCGCTGATACCCATCATCCGAGCGGTGATGCCGTCCTCGGCGATCGCCCGCATCCGTACCCCCCACTTGGTCTTGAAGAACACTGCGAGTCCGACAGCGATGAAGATGCCCATCGAAATCGAGATGACCTGATCCCAGCCGATTCGGGTGTCCCCCAAGTCGAAGGTCTCACCCGACCACGGCGATTCGAAGCGTTGCGGCGTTGCTCCCCAAATGATCTCGATCAGGGACCCGAGGGCAAAAGTGAGACCGATGGTGAGCAACAACAACGGGAAGTGATCGATGACGTCGAGCTTGTTCACCCACGAGCGAATCGCCATGTAAGTGAGGGGGACGGTGAGTGCTGCAAGGATTATGGATATCCACAACGGGAACCCGCCTTCGAGGCCTGGTATCCAGTCGATGAACCCCGGCAGACCGTTGTCGTTGAACTGTCCGATCAACACGATGCCTAACGTGATCGAAACCAGGAACGCCAAGGGTTGATTCGATAACCCTGTCAGCGGGCGCACCAAGAAGAACTGGACCGCGGCTCCGAAAGCCGCGGCAAAGACCAGCCCGACCAGGATTGCGGCCCAGAACGGCCAGCCAACCTCATCGGTGTCGGACAACCACCAAGCGACGTAGGCGACAACGAGGCCCATCTCCGCTTGGGCGAAGTTGGGGACGTCGGTCGATTTCATGACGACGACTATGGCCAGCCCAATCAGGCTGTAATACGACCCTGCTTCCAGGCCCGCAACGATCTGTTGCAGCAGCTGATCCACAAGCCCCCTTTCGGATCAATCGAATGAGCGCTGCTCACCGGGGCCAGAGGTTTTGAACTCTGTCCCCGGTGCTCAGCTTGGAGGGGATTGCTCTATCAGCCCTCGGCGGGGGCCGTGAAGTCGCGGACGATTGTCCACGTGCCAACACCATCGCCATCAGGATCGTCGAAGGCGTCGTACTGGAC
>JBPCTU010000001.1:0-26714 GCA_051011515.1 Acidimicrobiales bacterium | reverse complement strand
TCCCTCGAGAACGGTTTGTCCCCGACGAGCTTGTGTCCGAAGCGTAGAGGGACACGCCACTCCCCCTTCAGGCCGGCCAGACGATCTCGCAGCCTTTCGTCGTGGCGTTGATGGCCGACGCCGCCGAGATCAACCCAACGGACCGGGTCCTCGAGGTGGGAACCGGTTCGGGATACGGCGCGGCCGTCCTAGGCCAACTCGCTGATGTCGTCTGGAGCGTGGAGCGAATCGAGTCGCTGGCAGACGACGCGCGTGTTCGGCTACTGGAGCTCGGATACGACAACGTGCACGTGTTGAGTGGAGACGGTTCCACCGGGTTGCTGGAAGAAGCCCCGTTCGATGCCATCATCGTGACCGCAGCGGCAGCGAGCATTCCACGCTCGCTGATGGACCAGTTAGTCGACGGCGGGCGCCTGGTCATACCGGTTGGAGCTGTCGCCGGCACTCAGCAGCTGACCCGGGTGCGCCGACGCGGCCGTGACTTCATCCACGAGGACCTAGTCCCGGTCCGCTTCGTACCCCTGATCGAGGACTGACCGAACACACGCCGCGGCAATCCCGTCACCCAAGCCGGGAAAGACGAGACCATGAAAAGGCGCGACTCCGTACCAGTAGAGGCGCCCCCACAATCCCCTCGGAACGAACGTCGCCGTTTGGGTGAGGTGCGTGCCACCCGGAACAGCGGCCATGCGCCACTCGAGCGACGCCACACCAGGTAGACGCATCTCAGCCCGAAGCCGGATCAGAGAATCTGTCTCGATGGCTTCCACGCGCCAGAAATCGACCGGGTCACCAACTCGAAGCTCTGCTGGATCTCGGCGACCTCGGCGCATGCCGGGTCCGCCGATGAGCTTGTCGACGGCGCCACGGATGGACCAGAGCAGTTGGCCCGAGTACCAGCCCTCCTCGCCGCCAATGCGGCTGACGGTTCGGAACACAACACTCGGCGGTGCATCGATAGTTCCTTCCCGAACATCCTGAAGCACGGCGCCACCCGACCAATCAGGATCGGTTGGCAGCGGGGCGGCGACGGCATCCTGTTCGGCGCCGGTCCAGCGAGTTGAGATGTCGTGGGAGCGCGTGTTCGCCAAAGCGCGGTTGACTGCGCTCGCGTAGTCGAGTCGTGGCCCGGGGCAGAGCCCGAGGATCTCATCATCTTCCACGATCACCTCATTGACGAGGCTGTCGACCAGTGGGCGCGCCAGAGAGCGGGGCAAAGGAGTGACGAGGCCGACCCAATGAGAGGAGAGGCGCGGTGTGAGTACCGGCACTGGTATCACCAAGCGACTCCTTAGGCCCGCCTCGCGTGCATAGACGCTCATCATCTGACGATAGGTGAGAACGTCGGGGCCCCCGATGTCGAGGACGCGCCCCACTGTTGCTTCCTCCTGCAAGACATCGACGAGGTAACGAATGACATCGCGCACTGCGATGGGCTGGCACCGTGTGTCCACCCATTTGGGGGTGACCATCACGGGCAGAACCTCGACGAGGTAGCGAAGCATCTCGAAGCTCGCGCTGCCCGAGCCGATTATCACCGCCGCACGGAGTTCGGTCACCGGCACGCTTCCGTCAGCCAGCACCTCGCCAACACGGTGACGACTCGTGAGATGGGGTGAGAGATCGTTTGCCGACGAAGCCCCGAGAGCGCCTAGGTAGATGATGCGCCGGACACCGGCCCTGGCCGCCGCATCCCTGAGGTTGGCCGCGCTTCGAGCCTCGCTGGCCTCCCAATCGGACGACTCGCCAATGCTGTGGATCAGGTAGTAGATCGCATCGACGCCTTCAACGGCTTCGGTCAGGTCACCTTCTATGTCCCCCTGGACGACGTCGACCTCCGAGCGCCACGGCGCGTTGGCCAGCTTCTCGGGGGTCCGAGCCAGGCAGCGAACGTGATACCCCGCGTCCAAGAGCCTCCCGACGAGTCTGCCACCGATGTAGCCGGACGCACCGGTGACGAGCACTGTTTCGATAGCTCTGTTAGTCGAAGACATCAAAGAGACCTACGACGAGGGTACGCCTGCGGATGCGGCTTACTTGTTATCCAACCGCCGCCTTGTACGCGGCCAGCGTCCGGATGCGGGCTTCGCCGTGGTCCAGCATCGGGCCAGGATAGGTGTCGTCGAGAGCGACACCAGCGGCCTCGAGCACACCGGCACCAGCAGCTGCCGGCTCGTGTACTGCCGGGGCAGACAGTTCAGCTAGTTCGGGCACCCATTTCCTGATGTAGTCACCTCGGGGGTCGATCCTCTTGGCCTGAGTAGTGGGATTCATGATCCGAAAGTAGGGCGCTGCATCGGGACCGGTACCCGCCACCCACTGCCAGTTGCCTGCGTTCTGCGAAATGTCTGAATCCACCAGGTGATACCGAAGGAACCTCTCACCCCATCGCCAGTCAATCAACAAGTCCTTGACCAGGAAGCTGGCACATATCATGCGGACCCGATTGTGCATCCATCCCGTCGCCGCGAGCTGACGCATTCCAGCATCGACGATTGGGTAGCCGGTCAGTCCACTGCACCACCGCTCGAACCCATCACGGTCATCACGCCACTCGATGTTGTTGTATGCGGGCTTCAGAGCGCTCGACACCAGGCTTGGCGTCGAGTGCAGCGTATGCGCCCACCAATCGCGCCAAGCCAACTGGCGCACGAACGCTGCTCGGCCGGGCGTGGCTGTACCGACCATCTCCATGAGCGTCCGGGCTGACAACGTGCCGAACTTCAGATCAGTGGACAACCCTGAGGTCCCATCCACCGCAGCGTGATCCCGGCTCTCGTCATAGGCGTCCACTACTTCGAGCCACCGGCAAGCACGCTCGTAGGCAGCATCCTCCCCGGGTTCGTTGAACGGTTCGACTTCGCCGGCCGAAATCTCTTCTCCTGGCAATGCCAGCGGTGCGCCTTTGCCGGCCACGGGCCATGGTTCGAGCGGCGTCTCCCTCCAGGTATTGAAGAAGGGCGCGAAGACCTTCGAGACCGTTCCCTTCTTGGTGAGGACAGACCCTGGCGGATTGACGTAACAACCGTGGAAGGACTGGATCGGAACCGGTGATCTGTCAATGACTGTGGCATCTCTGCTCCGGGCGTACCGGGAAACACCCGCGTTCACATACACGCATGGAGCGCCAGTCTCGGAGACGACCGTCTCGATTACACCACTTGCCGGCCCAGACCGAATCGTGAGGCCCCCGCCATCGCGCCGCAGGTTCTGGTCCAGGGCATGGAGATGCGCGAACAGCTGGGCACGGCGGATCGGGCCTGCGGCTCTGAGCAACTCCGGTTCCAGGACGAACAATGCGACGACCCGCTCATGCCTCGCTGTGGCGGCAGCCCAGGCAGGGTTGTCACTCAGGCGAAGATCGCGACGAAACCAAACGATTCCCGGGTTCTGGTCTTGGTGGTCCACTCCACCAGTATCGCGGTGATTAAACCAGTCGCCGACCGGTGATCTCGTCGGGAATGATCCGCACCCAAGGCCCATGGTCGGCGATGTCTGTCCATGAGTCGAGTCCCAGCTCTTCGGCGGCTGCGATCTTGGCGGTCTCCAGGATCGGCTCGGCATGCCCTTTCACGAGGACGCTCCACCCGGTTCGCAGATCGAGGTCCCATGCATCGACTTCGAAGCACACATCCTGGCGGGCCTTGGCAGCGTGAAACTTCTGGCCAGTGAACGTTCGGAAGAGGATCTCCCCGTCCACGAACACATAGTTGACCGGAAGAACAACGGGCTTTCCGCCGAAGTTGATGCCGATACGGCCGATCGGCATCTGAGACAACATCAGTTCACAATCCTGGCGGTCCATCTGCTCGATGATCGCGATCGACCTCATCCGATCATCTCGCCGAAGACCGTCTGGGCGACCACGCCGACGAGGTCGAGCGCGCTGAGAATGCCGACCAGATGACCGCTGTCGGTTACAAGCACTCGGTGAATGCGCTCGTCGACCATCATCTGCGCCGCAATCTCGATCGGGTCGTCGGGGCTGACGGTCACGGGAACAACAGTCATCGCGTCAGCGACAGTCAAATCGATGAGGCGGTCGGAGACCTTTTGTCGGTTGTGCGCGATCTCTTCGAGTGCCGGAAGTGGAATCGGGATAGGAGTCAGAAGGTACTGGGGGACCTCTGTCGTGGAGTGTTGTACGTCATACAGGACCCGCATGACGTCCGACTGCGAGACAACGCCGACCAATTGAGCTCCATCAAGGACCGGAGCACCGGAAATCGCATGAACAGCGAAGAGATGATCTACCTCAGCGAGAGTTGCATCGGGCGTAGTCGTGACGACATCGGTCGCCATCAGGTCACGGACAAACATCGTGCCTCCCTTGTTTCAATGGATGACTCAAGTACTAGGACACCCGTAGTCGGCGAAGAAAGAGTCGAAGGTCCCGCGGGAACGACACCTTTCTCGAGGTGTGATTCTTCAGGAGTGACTAAAGTCCCTGTACGCCTACGACACCGAGCGGAAGACTCCGACCCATGGTCTCAGCCCAGAGAAATCACGCGCGACGCGGTATCCGTTCAGTCTCGGCAAGGACAGTTGCCACGCTGGCCATCGTCACGATGGTGTTGACCGTTGGCGTCGGCACCGCCGCGGCATGGAGCGCTGTCCCGTCCGGATCGTTCAAATGTGTCGTGACCGATGACGGGTTCCGTGTTGGGCTTGACTGGACAGTCAATTCTTGGCAACCGGGATCGCCCGAAGGTGAAAACCCCGAGGTCATCGTGAAAATTGCATACAACGGAGGCGCACCCGAGGTATTGGCCGTGGGCGCTTTCACCGCCGAGAACGGAGGCCAGTTCGGCGGATCGGTTGTACTTCCGAACGGAACCGCCTCAGTCGAACTCATCTCGCACGGCGAGGCGCCCTGGGGAGACGGCACCGTGGACAAACATGCCACGTCGGTCGTGCTGGCGGTACCGACGCTTGCTGCGATCGGCGATCCAGCCTGCCTTGGCGACGAGTCACCTTCGGTGGACGAGAAGACCCCCACACCAGAGCCGACCCCTGAGCCAACGCCCACACCAGAGCCCACGCCCGAACCCACCCCTGAGCCAACGCCCACGGTCGAACCCGAGCCCACCGAGTCTCCTACAACACAACCGACTCCGGAGCCGACGACCGAGGTGCTGGGCCGAGAACTGGCTCGCACGGGCACAGAAACCTCAACAGTTGCCTTCGTTGGCGTGCTCCTCATCGTCTTCGGCGGACTGGCTTACGCAGGAAGCCGGCTTTCGACGCGGAGTCAGTGAACCAGGCCCTAAAGGGCCGGACCCCCAAAATTGGCGGCACCTCACGCAACCAGACCGAACGCCCGCCAGACCTGGGTAACAACCAGCGCCAATACGATCACTCCGGCGATGTCGAGAACAATGCCGACGGAGAAGACCCGGCGGGCGGTAAAGAGACCGGTGTCGTAGGCGAGCATTGTCGGGGGCGTCCCGACAACAAGGGCGAAATCGATGGAAGACGCCGCGGCCACAAGGCACACAACTAGGACCGGATCCAAACCGACAACACCGGCCAGCGGGATTGCAAACGGAATGAGGGTCGCAGCGGACGCTGTGTTCGACGCGACCGCGGTGAAGGCCATGGTTCCCCCGACAACAACGAGCAGAGCGAGGGACTCGGGTAGGTCGGCCAGGCCCGACAACCGGGTGACGATCCAATCGGACGTTCCGGACAACACCAAGGCTGTTCCCAAAGCCAGCCCGCCGCCAAAGGTGAGCAGAGTTGGCCATGCAATCCGTCCCAAGTCCTCGGTCTCGATCTTCCCGATCCCCATCAACACAACCGCGCCGCCGAGTGCAACGATTGCAGGGCTCGTGTCGTGCCAGGTTTGAGTCAACCAGCCTGCGACTACCAGGCCGAACACGAGCAGGACTTGGATCTGATCCTTCGTCAGCGTCCCCGCTGCGAGTTGTTCTTCGCCCGCGGCTTGGCGAACCGCTGCAAGCTCGCTCGGATCCACGCTCACGTTGCTTCGCCACCAGACCCACACACCGACGATCGGAAGCAACAACACGACCACTGGCAAGCCGAACGCGAACCACTCGACAAAGTTGATGTCCCGCCCGACGACTTCATGGAGAAAGGTGATGGCCAACGGGTTTGCGGGAGTACCAATGGCGGAGCCCACACCGCCGACCGTGGCCGCGTACGCCAGCCCGAGAACTACTGCGCGCCGGAACCCGTCGTCGGCAACCGGCGCAGTCACGGCCAAAGCGATCGGCATCGTCACCGTTACCGCAGCCGTGTTCGACATGAACATGGACAACACTGCGCTCACGCCCAACACTGCGGCAAAAAGACGAGCCGGTCCCCCACCGGCCAATCCGACCAGCCTGCTCGCGATCAGGCGGTCGAGCCCCACACGTTTCATCGCCTCTGCCATCAGGAAACCGGCAAAGAACAGGATGATGATCGGATCGGCGAAGGGGGCCAGAGCTGTTCGAGCGCCGGCGACGTCGCCCAGAACCAAAACGATCGGAACGGTCAGCCCGGCAACGTGTAGAGGCACTAGCTCGGTGACCCAGAGCACCACCACAGCGGCCAGCAACGCGAGTACGACATCGGCGTGATTGGGCGCCGTACGTCGCGCTATCACGACGTCGTCCTCAACCGTAAGAAGCGGAATGTCCTCGGTGGACCCATCCGTCAGGATCAAGGCCACAGAGAGGTCTTCGAAAGTGGAACCACCAGCGTCAATGTGGACTTCGATGGGATCTCCGGAGAGCGGCACGCCACCGGGCAGAGTCACGCGACCCACTTGAAGTGGACTCGGGTCACCAATCTGAACGTCGAGCGTCACGACCTCATCGTCAATATTGACTTCGAGCACACCCTCGCCGGCTCGCCACTGGGGAGGGGCGACGAGGGCCGCAGCAACTGCTGCTGCGACGACCACGAGCCACAACCAGTAACGCTTCTTCATTCTGACCCGACACCTGGATCGGACAGGCCCTTTGTCCCTGTGCGCCACTCCCCGTCTTGGCCGATACTGGAGCCATGACTGGAGGCGACATCGACGCGAGCGTCGAGTTCAGGCCGAATACTCTGCAAATCCTGGACGAGGCCACGTGTTGGAGGTTGGTGGCCGCCGCGGATATCGGGCGCGTTGGGTTCGTCGTGGATGAGAAGCCGCTGGTGCTTCCGGTCACCCATTTGGTGGACGACAACTCGGTCGTCTTCCGTACGGCGGAGGGGTCCAAGCTCCAAGCTGCAGTTCTGCGGAGGCCGGTCGTGTTCGAGGTGGACAGCTGGAACTCGGCCGATCGCAGTGGTTGGA
Organism: Acidimicrobiales bacterium; assembly: GCA_051011515.1. GTDB lineage: Bacteria > Actinomycetota > Acidimicrobiia > Acidimicrobiales > UBA8592 > JBPCTU01. The sequence goes on along the minus strand of JBPCTU010000001.1, from coordinate 19,420 downwards.
GCGTGGTCATTCACGGTGTCGCCACCCTCGTTACCGCACCAGCCAGAATCAACCACCTCAACGCGCTCGGCCTGGAACCCTACGCGGATGAAGTCGCTCGGGACAGGTGGATTCGAATCCGAACCGAGGAGATCTCTGGAAGGGCTGCTGCCCCGAAATCATGATGGCGTGGCGCGATCTCATGCATCGGGGTTCGCCAAACGGGTGACCACGTCGCCCAGCAGCTTCGATGCGCCGAAACGCAGCCCAGTCGGATTGAGCCAATCACTACCAAGAACCTCACGAACGATTGAGACGTAGTGGACAGCTTCAGCGGCTGTCGCGACACCCCCGGAGACCTTGAGCCCAACTGATTCGCCGGTGTTGCGATGGTGCTCCGCGATGACGTCTGCAAGAACTCGGACGGCGTCCGGAGTCGCACCAACCGACGCCATGCCGGTCGATGTCTTGAGAAAGTCCGCGCCCGCAGAGATGGCCAACTCCGCCGCAACCCGCGTGACGGTTTCCGATGGGTGAACGCCCGTTTCCAGAATCACCTTGAGCGCACAAGGCCGGGTCCGCTCGCGGTACTCCTCCAATTCGGATGCCACCTCGCCCGCGCGACCCGCCAGCAAACCTGACAGGTTGATCACTACGTCGACCTCGTCTGCGCCTGCAGCAACCGCCGCGTCAACGTCAGCGACCCGTACCGACAACGGTGAGAGAGCACTTGGAAACGAACCGGCTACCGAGGCGACCTTGACCCGGCTGCCGGCGAGAGACTCCCGTGCAACCGGGACGAGCGACGGGTAGACGCACACAGCGGCTACGGGCCCAACAGCGTCATCGGTTGGGTCGGGGCTTTCGGCTACCGAGCACAATGCGCGCACCCTGCCGGGCGTGTCGTCGACTCGAAGTGTCGTGAGATCGATACACCGAACCACCAGCTCCAGGTCGCCTCTCGAGTCAGGCCTCATCGGGTCCATCTCCCGGGGCAGGTGACCAACCTGGCTGGGATCAGGGCGGTTCGGGGCCTCGCCCTCGGACGCGATCGCGCGTCGTTCCGGATCAGCCAACATCGAGCCGAACGAATCCAGAAGAGTCCGAAGCCGTTCCCGTCCCTTCGTTAGCTGTGAAGGGTCCGTGGACGACAGAGAGATTCGGCCCTCCAGGCCGAGCTCCTGAGGTGAGGAGGCCGCATGCACTGACACCACAGCCTCGGCGATGGCGAGCGCAAAACGATCCTCTTCGTCAGAACTGACAGCCAGGATGGCTTCCTCACCCAGCAGGTCCGGGGGGTTGAGCCGTATCGATCTGATCGCTTGTTCGCAGGCAGTGCTGTCTTCGAAACGCAGCAAACGTTCTCCGGTCAGGTCCACCACAACACCCCGCGGGCGGAGAGCCCCAAGCAAGATACGTCGACCGAGCGCTTCTGGCGCCAGTATTCGTTGCGATGGCTCACCTCGACATCATGCCAGCTCTGATTGGCCGCGCATGTCAAGGATTCGCCCTAGACAAATGAGGCAGGGTCTAGGTCACAGGTCCTTGCGACCAATAGGTCAGTGAATTCACCGATCCACCGTGCTCGCGGTCGCGTCAAGTGAGCACTGACAACGAACCAGCGACCGTCGTCGGCAAGGAGCGTCAAGTCACGGGCTCGAACGTCTTCACCTTGATCCTCGAAACCGAACCACAGTCGGGCGAGCGGATGGGTGAACACGAGGTCGCTCTCGCGGAGCCTTGGCCCCCGCAGCTGAACCAGGCCGAGGTCGCTGGTGCCCGCAGCCAGCAACCAGTCGTAGTGAGGTACAAGCTCGAGTCCGCTACCCGGCCCCACTTGGTGCATCGCCTCGACCCGAGGGCTCCGAATCACCGAGAGAGTGGCCGGAAGGACATCGTCCCCCATCAGCCGACGCGCTTGTTCACGAAACTGGGACATTTCGCCAAACTCTCCCTTTGGCGGCAACCGTGCGGACAGATCGGGTACAGCAACTGCACCCCGTACCCAATCAATCGGTACGTCATCAATTGGTACGTCGAGCTGCCCTATCTCGTCAGAGACAAAGGTCCCTTGTCTTGCGAGCAGGGATCACGGACGCTTGGAATAGCCGGCTCGTCTGAGCCGAGGCAGAGGAGGCAATCGATGGATGGCACGATCGTGGTTGGCTTGGATGCCAGCCCGGGATCCCTGGACGCCATGCAATGGGCGGTCGGAACGGCGGCCAGGACCGGCGCTACAGTGCAGCCGGTTTCAGCCTGGGAATACCCGATCGTTGCCCTCTTGCCCTTCCCTGCAGGCCTTCCGGCACCCCCGCCAGAGGTGCTGCAGGAGGAAGCCGAGGCTCGGGCGCGCCGGCTTGTGGACCGCGACGAGATCTGGCAGAACGTCGAGACCAGGGACCGCGTCAGCCTCGCTGACCCCATCGTGAAGCAGGGAGCCACGGGCAAACTTCTGTGCGCAGCTGCGAAACCAGACGACATCCTGGTGCTCGGAAGCCGTGGACTCGGCTCGGTCAAGCGGGTGATGCTCGGTTCGGTGACGTCCTACTGCGCGAGAGCGGCGACGGGCCCGGTGGTCGTAGTGCCAACCCCAGCCGGCGACTCACAAGACAAGGGAGTAGTCGTCGTCGGCATCGATGGGTCGGAGTCATCGAACCAGGCCATCAATTGGGCCGACAAATGGGCTGCCGAGGATGCCCTTCTCTTGATAGTCCACGCTTGGGACCTGCCCCCCACGCTCGATGCAACACTGGCCGAGATCGACGTCGGCCTCATCGAGGCGGGAGCGGACGAACTACTTGCAGACGCCGCGAAACGGGTGACCCGACACAAGGTCGACACGCTTCGACTCCGCGGGGACGCTCGGACGGAATTGGAGCGACTTGCCCAGGACGCCGATGCCCTAGTAGTCGGGGCAAGGGGCCGATCGAAACTCGAGCGTATGTTGCTCGGTTCGGTTGCCACCTACAGCGTGCAGCATGCGCAGGTGCCGACCGTTGTGGTCCATGCCACCGAAGAAAGCGCCGATTCCTAGACCCCACGGGGGCACGTCACTCGTACCGTTTGCGGTGGCGCTCCTCCACACGGGCGGCCAACGCCGCAACCTCGGTTCGTCTCGTCATGTCCAGCTTCGCCAGCATGTTCGTGATGTAGTTCTTCACCGTCTTTTCGGCCAAGCACATCTCGTCAGCGATCTGGCGGTTCGTGAGCCCTGACCCGAGCAATTCGAAGATCTTGTGCTCCTGTGGAGTCAGGGCGTCAACGATCCCTTCGTCTGAGCCTTTGATACGTCGTTGGGCCATCCGGACCTCGGCGGCATCCAGAAGCTGGGCTCCCGCGGCTACCTGTTTCACGGCGCCGACAATGTCGGTGGTGCCCAGCTCTTTCAACAGGTACGCAGCCGCACCGGCGTCACTTGCTTCGACCATCGCATGGTCGTCCGCGAACGATGTCAGCATCAAACACTTGAGTCCGGGGTGCCTCGTCACCAGTTCCCGGCACAGGTCAAGGCCCGAACCATCCGGCAGACGGACGTCGAGAACCGCGACATCAGCGTCGGACTTCGCAGCGGCCACAAGTCCATCCGAGACTGTGCCGACCGAAGCAACGACCTCGATGCTGCCATCTGCCTCGAAGAGATTCGCCAAACCTCGCCGAACGACCTCGTGATCGTCGACCAGCAGTAACCGCACCTCTGCGCTCATGAAGCATCCATTGGCACGCGCCACCTGAGCTCACTACCACCGGTGCTGCTCGGTCCGAAAGAACAAGTCCCTCCGAGTTGCCGCGCTCTGGAGGCCAGGTTGTCCAGCCCCCGACCACCGGGCCGAGGCGCTCCCGGAGGACCCATCCCGTCATCCACGACCACGAGTTCGATGCTGCTCTCGTCGAGTTCCACCTCGACGGAACACCTGGAGGCTTCCGCGTGTTTGGCGACATTGGAAAGTGCTTCGCGCAGCGTGTGAACCAAGTGCCGTGCCGTGGCAGGCGGCACGCCGGAGTAGTCGCCGATGATGCTGACATCGGGATCGAAACCCAAAGCTCGACGTTGTAGGGCAACGACTCGCTCCATCTCCGCGCGGACCTCCGTTTCGGCACCCGATATCGAGCCCAGATCGAAGATAACGCCTCGGATCTCGCGGATGATCGCATCGAGGTCATCGATGGCGTTCTGAATTCTCGATCCTGCGGACTCGGGTTCCAGATGTGTGCCGACGCTCTGAAGGCTCAAACCGACGGCAAAGAGAGACTGAATGACCGTGTCATGTAGGTCGCGAGCCAGCCGCTCACGATCCTCGACAACAACGGCCTGCTCGCGGACGTGTGCTAACTCGTGCCGGGTCTCGACCTGAGCCGACACGTCCCGTACCGCCGCGATGACGAACGCTTCGCCGGCGAGCTCGACAGGGCTCAGGCTGATTTCCACAGGAAAGATCGTTCCGTCCGACTTCTTGGCCGCGAGCTCCAGCCCAACACCCATCGGGCGAGGGCTCGCATCGGATAAGTACTCCTGTCGCAGGCGCCGGTGACGAGCTCCGAGCTCGGGTGAAAGCAGATCCTCAACCGTCATTCCTGTGAGAGACGGGTAGCCGAACAGTTCCTTCGCGAGCGCGTTCTCCAAGTAGACCGTGCCCGCGGCGTCGACAATGACCCAGGCGTCAGGTGCCGCGTTGAGCAAGTCGGCGGCGGCAAGCTTGTCGATGAGATCCGATCCGGCCACGCCTAAGAGGTTGCATGGATGTGGACGCACATGCAATTTGTCGAGGAATCAGGCCTCGAGCTCATCACCCAGCCCGATCAGAAACCCTCGGACCGCCATCACCATCGCTCGCTGAACGAGACTCCCAAGCGGACTGAAACGATCGATCTCGGCGGGGAGCTCATAACGACCCATGAGATGTAGGTGAGTGCACTCGGAGCCGAACGCCACGACCTCCAGGTCGGCGTCGAGGGCGGGTAGCCAGCCGTCTCCCGACCAGCGCACGTTTGTGATCAGCGCGTCCTGTCGCAGATGTTGTCCCCGTCTTTCGACTTGCACTGTGCCCGCCGACACATTGTGAACAGCCTTGTCTGCGGTTGCACAAACCACAGGTGCGTTCGCATTCCAGGAGTGACGAACCATCGAAGCCAGGTGTGAGTCGAGGAGCGAAGAGAATCGGATGACCGTCGAGTCGACAGGCCGGCCAACCGCCACGAAATCGTGCACAAACATCGGTGCCCCGATGCCTGTGGTCTGGTGAACCTTGACCATGTAGGCCAGTTTGGCGGCGTACGCCGACCCGTTCTAGGGACCGAAGTCCCCAGGCTTCCACGCCTAGGCGATCGGTTCAGACCAGCGCAGGCTCCTGTTCGGGCTCGGGGTCGGTCTCGTCGTCCTCGGTCTCCATCTCGGGTGCGGGCAATCCTGCCTCACCCTCGACGTCGATGGTCGGCAGGAGTCGATCGAGCCATCCGGGCAACCACCAGTTCGCGTCACCCATGAGCTTCATGGAGGCCGGAACCAAGATCAGGCGCACGATCGTCGCGTCGACAAATATCGCCGTCGCCAGGCCGAGCCCCATCATCTTGATCACCGGATCATCGCCCAACACGAATCCCAAGAAGACGGAGATCATGATCAAGGCCGCCGATGTGATGACACGCGCAGTGCTCGCTATGCCGTGGATGACCGAGGCGTCGTTGTCGCCGGTCTTCAGGTACTCCTCGCGCACCCGGGACAACAAGAACACTTCGTAGTCCATGGACAGTCCGAACAAGATCGCGAACATGAACATGGGCATGAACGACACGATCGGCACGGTGTCTTCGAGACCTATCAGTCCCTTGCCCCATCCCCACTGGAACACGATCACCAGGACTCCATAGGCGGCGCCGATGCTCAGAAGGTTCAACAAAGCTGCTTTCAGTGGTACCAGCAGCGAACGGAAGACGACCATCAGCAACAGGAACGACAGGATGATCACCGCAGCAATGAACAGAGGCAATCGACTGTTCACCCGGTTGCCGATATCGACGAAGCTCGCTGTCTGGCCTCCTACGTGAACGGTGGCTGGACTGTCATCGAAGATCGGCGGGAACACGTCGTTTCTCAATCGATCGATCGTCTCGACGGTCGCGTCGTCCTGAGGTGCTGTGGTGGGGAACGCCAGGATGGTGACGACGCCCGCTTCCTCGTTGACCTCCGGTGGTGCGGCGCCGGCGATTCCGGGGTCATCGACGACCGCCACGAAGAGAGGCTCGACAACCGAAGGATCGTCGGCAACGTTCGCCGCGATCACCAACGGGCCATTGATACCGGGGCCGAAACCGTCGGCCACCAAGTCATAGGCGCGACGCTCTGTACGGCTCTCGGGCAGAGTCCCTTCGTCGGGGAACCCCAGGCGGAGTGCGAACACAGGGGCGGCGAGGGCCAGCAGGAACACAGTTACACCAATGGTGTATGGCCAGGCGTACTTGGACACGTGTTTGCCCCAGCGTTCCCACCTCGTCCCGGTTACGCCGGCCTCCATCCGTTTGGCCCTTCCCGGCAGGGCGTACTTGTTGATCCTGTGGCCGGCCAGGCCCAAGAACGCGGGCAACAGCGTGACCGAGGACACCACCATGATGAGCACGATCACCGACGTGGCGAGCGCAGCCGCGGTCATGAAGGGCACGCCGGCGACCGACAAGCCCAGGATCGCGACAACAACCGTGCCCCCCGCGAAGATCACAGCTTGACCAGCGGTCGCGACGGCGCGGCCCACCGCTTCCTCGACGGTCATGCCTTGCGCGAGGAACTCCCGGTGTCTCGTGACGATGAACAGCGCGTAATCAATTCCGACACCGAGGCCGATCATGCTTGCCATCTGCGGCGCCCAGCTCGGAACGTCGACGGCCAGGGTGACGAGCGCCATTGCAGTTATGCCCAAACCCAACCCGAACAACGCCATCGCGATCGGCAGACCCATGGCGATCAGGGATCCGAACGCAACCAACAGGATGATTACCGCGGCGAAGATGCCGATCATCTCGCCCAGGCCCGTCTGGGGCTCTTCGAAGGCGAAGAACAGATCGCCGCCTGACTCAATCTGGAGGGGCGACCCGACCCGGGCCTCTTCGATGTACTCCTTGAGGTTCTCGAGGTCGGCGGGGTCGAGCTCTTCGAGCACCGGATATTGGACGCGAATCAGTCCAACCACGCCATTCGCCGAAACAGCCCCGCTCTGAACGGCCACCTCTGGACTCACCGCCAACGCTCCCGCAGGGTCGTTGGTGCCCAAGACCTTGGGAAGAGCCTCGGCGCCTGCCTGGACCTCAGCGAGGCCTGCCTGCGCCTCGGCCGAGTCGAAGAAGTTGGTCGACGTGTCGAGCGGCGTTACGACAATCTGGGCCGTGAGTCCCGCCTGATCCGACTGCGCTGCTTGCAACAAGTCGAGGGCCTCTTGGGAATCCAGACCCGGCACCTCGAAGCTGTCTTCCAGGTCATCGCCCCACACGCTGGACGCGAAAATAACCACAACGAACACAAGCACCCATGCCCCGATTACCTTCCACGGACGCCTAGCGGCGAACCGACCGAGGTTGTACAACGCGTGTGACATCTGTTCCTCCGGGGGGGTATTACTCAGGGAAACGCTACGCTTTCGTAGCGTTATAGCATTTCCGCTAGATTTCGCAATCGGATGTGGCAAGAGTCACCCGGCGCAATCGCGACCACAGAACACGACTGATGTCTAGACCTCCAAGCCAAACGGCACGGGCCAAGATGCTGGCCGCGACGACCGACCTGGTGTGCGCGTCGGGTGTCGGCGCGTTGACGATCGAAGAGGTCGCTCGTAATTCTGGAGTCGCCAAGACCACCATCTACCGTCACTTTCAAACGAGGAACCAACTCCTCGTGGCCGCACTCGATGGCGCGCTACCGACGCCACCTACTCCCAACACAGGTTCTCTCCGCCAGGACCTGCTCGACTTCGCCACCAGCGTAGTACCCATCTTCGCTGATCCCGGGCTACGGCTCGTGTTCCTCGAGATCACCGCGGCGGCAACCAGAGATCCCGAGCTTCGCGACCTGCAACAGGCCTTGACCAAGGCCCGAAGCAAACCTCTCCAAACCATCTACCAGAACGCTGTCGGTCGCGGTGAACTCTCGGACTCGATCACCTACACCCAAGCGTTCGACATCGTGGAGGGTCCACTGATCGTCCGGGCCCTGATCAGCCCCGAGGAACTCGAGGACTTCGACCTCGAGTCAGCCGTGGAACACATGATGCAGCTTCTCTCGAAGTAGAGGCGGGAACCACGCGACGAGGCCGGGCTCTCATCGCCTGTTTCTACGACGGGCGATACCCATCGCAAGCCAAGGAACGGTGCCCATACCCACGACGAATGCAACCGTCTTCCACTGACCGTCATCGTCACCCGATGAAATCGTGACTGCCCCTGACGGGGTGGTCGGGCTCGGCGTCGCGGGCACAGGGCTCCGTTGTTCGACCGTCCCTTCGACCTCGGCAGGCTCGATGACCACCGGAGATGCAGTAGGCGGCGAGGTCTCGGTGGGGACCCCGATCCCCCACTCTGGCGTCGGCGTTCCCGTGGGCGTCGGCTCGGCTGTAGACGTCGCGGTCGGAGGAGCAGTTGGAATCGGCGTGACCGGGGGAACTGCCGTCGCAGGAGGTCGAGGTGTACGCGTCGGGCGTGGTGTCGGACGTCGTGTGGGTCTCGGAGTCGGTCGAGGGGTCGGCTCGATAGTTGGTGTGGGTGCGACGGTGGCGGTGGGGGGCGGCGTTGCCGTGGGTTCCGGCGTTGGTGTCGGGCACAACGCAGGGAAGATCCGACACAGCCCGGGCCTGGGGGTATCCGGTGTGGGCGTCGGCTCGACCTCCTCGGTAGGCGTCGGCTCGACCTCCTCGGTCGGCGTCGGCGTCGGCTCCTCGCCGCCGTCTTCGCCTTGCGCGAGAGCACGTGACGGCGCGACGACCGTCACCAACAGAATGCAGAATCCGAAGAGTAGGAACCGCCTCATTACCGCCCAGGAATCAACTCGCCCGCTGACGTCCCGACAGCGAGTCGGGAGGTCAATGCCTGACAGGCAAATCTACTCGCTTGACAGGAGCAACACCCCATCGCTCAGCTGTCATGTCGCAACGGAGGGCACCCCAGACTGCCGATATATGTGCTTCAAACAGGAGCGATGGCGCCCAGGGCCGCTTCGAAGTCGGCAACAACGCGGTCAGGATCGTGAAGCTTGTCCAGACCGAAGAGTCCGATGCGGAAGGTATTGAAATCGGCTCCTTCGTCGCACTGCAAGGGCACACCAGCGGCGATCTGGAGGCCTTCAGCGGCGAACCTCACACCGCTCTTGATTTCGGGATCATCGGTGTAGCTGACCACCACGCCCGGGGAGCCGTAACCTTCCGCGGCGACACTTTGGAACCCCTGCGTCGCGAGCAGCGCCCTGACCCGGGCACCCAGGTCGACCTGCTCGGCCCGCACCTTGTCGAACCCGTACTCGCGAGCCTCGTTCATCACATCGCGAAAGGTCGTGAGCGCGTCAGTAGGCATCGTCGCGTGGTACGCATGACCGCCTTGTTCGTACGCAGCCATGATGTCACGCCACTTCTTCAGGTCACAAGCGAAGCTTGTGCTCGTCGTCTCCTCGAGGCGGGCGGTCGCTGCCTCTGACAACATCACGAGGCCGGCGCAGGGCGGTCCACTCCAGCCCTTCTGAGGTGCGCTTATCAACACGTCCACACCCAACTCGGCCATATCGACCCAAACCGTGCCCGACGCGATGCAGTCCAGAACCAGCAACGCCCCGGCCTGGTGAGTGGCGTCGGCCAGACCAGCGATGTAGTCGTCGGGCAACATCAGCCCGGCCGAAGTCTCGACGTGAGGTGCGAAAACGACAGCCGGCTTCTCCGCAACGATCGCTGCGGTCACCTCGTCGATAGGTGCCGGAGCGAACGGGGCCGTGGGACCTTCACCCTGACGGACGGCCTTGAAGATCGAGTGAGAAGACGCGATGTCGCCCATCTCTAAGATCTGCGTCCACCGGTAGCTGAACCAGCCGTTACGGATGACGACACAGTGCTGATCAGTGGCGAACTGGCGCGCGACTGCCTCCATCCCGAACGTTCCGCTGCCTGGCACGACCGCGACCGAATCGGCGTTGTACACCTCCTTGAGCGTCGCCGAGATGTCGGTCATCACCGTCTGGAAGTTCGCCGACATATGGTTGAGGGCTCGATCGGTGTAGACCACCGAGTACTCGAGCAGTCCATCGGGATCGACATCGGATAGAAGTCCAGGCACGAAACCCTCCGGGGATTAGCGGGATAGCGGGGGATGGTCGAATGGGCCAAACAGCACGTGGTCGGTCAGCTGACGCCACGGTACAGCGGCGCAGACATTCGCAACGAAACGTCCATTGGGGGCCAAGCGACAGGATCACCGGTACCGTCGACGTATGGAGGCTTCAGGGTCGCCAAGTGGCTCGCCGTACCGCCGCCTATTCGCGACGCCTGTAGCACTACTCGGCATTGCCCTCGCGTTGATGTGGGCAATCGAGGCTCTCGACCACTACGCGCTCGACGACTACCTGCAGGGCTGGGGCATCCACCCGCGCCAGGCCGATGGGCTGACGGGAATCATTACGACTCCGTTCCTCCACGTCGACTGGGGCCACCTTGCGGGAAATACCGTCCCACTGGCCGTGATGGGCGGACTCGTCGCTGCCCGTGGGTTGCGGTATTGGGCCAGCGTCACGTTGACGATCATCATCGGGGGCGGCTTTGCCACGTGGCTCGTGGCTGGAGGGACCAACCACATCGGTGCGAGCGGCATCGTGTTCGGGTACTTCGGCGCCCTGCTCGGCGCAGCTTGGTTCGAACGTCGGCCTGCCGCGTTGGGCGGAGCTCTTCTGACGATCTTCCTATACGGCACGATCGTGACCGGTTTCGTGCCTCAACCCAACCTGTCGTGGGAGGGACACTTGTTCGGGTTCCTGGCTGGCGTCATCGCCTCGCGGGTATGGGCCGAGCCGCGCGAGCAGCGAGATCCGGACGACCCTGGCGACGTTCAGCCGTGGGAGCTCGACGAACCCTGGCTGGATTGATCAGAGGCCGCGATCAGCCCACTATTCAGACGCGGTTCCCCAAGGATCAGGCGCCCAACAGCTCCAGGTAGGCACGGTCGACGTCAACTTCGACGCTGAGTAGCGCATGGCTGAGAGTCTTGCCCTGGGCGTCGATGTGAAGGCTCAACGTGCCGCCGCCGCCCAGTGACTCGTGAAGCAGGAAGTTCAATGCCCAGATGTTCGGCACCTCGAACCTCTCGACCGAACCGTGGGCGATGCCCTCGAACTCGGACTTGACCCGTTCGGTGGTCAGGGTGTCAACGAGCAAAGGGTAGATCCGGGGGTCTCTAGCGATGATGCCGATGTTGCACGTGTCGCCTTTGTCACCCGATCGACCGTGAGCGATCTCGCGCAGCGGCACTGTCACCGATTCACCAGTCAACGCGACGGTGTCGGCCGACAGTTCGGGTATCGGCCCACCAACGCTCCCATCTCCGGTCGGGCCCTCGAACAGCATCGACTCGGACACCTCGGGTCCCCCGCCCAACACTGCAATCTCTGCCTGACACAACGATCGGGGAACCAGGCACGGCCAGTAGGCAACCACGTCCTGAACAGGCGGCCTGCCTCCCGTAGCCGCAACGCCCGGAGGGCCCGATAGCAGCATTGCCATGAGCGTCTTGGAGAACTCGCGCACCTTGGCCGGATCGTGGTCCCGTACCCCGAACCGCACGTAGAGCTCCGAGGGCTCCTGCGCGGGGGCCAGCCGTCCCCATGTCGCGTCCTGGCCGACGTACTCGGTGAGCTTCGCTTCGTAGGTTGGGAGGCGGTGCCAGAGGATTTCGCTGAACGACTCTGCTTTGGCCCGCGCTTCGGGTCCAGAGACCATGCACGCACCAGATGCCTTCACACCATCCTCGTAGCTCATCGACACCTTCAAGAGGTCAGTGGGCGGAGCCCCTCTGAGACCCGACACTCGCACTCGGTCGGGGCCGTCAGATTCCAACTGAATCGAGGTGAAGTCCACCACCACGTCGGGAGTCAGATAGGCCTTGGGGTCCCCCATCTCATAAACCAGCTGCTCCTTGACGGTCTCGACCGAGACCAGTCCACCGGTGCCTTCATGTTTGGTAACTACGAACGAACCGTCCTCGTCCACTTCGACGATCGGGTAGCCAATGTCGTGGAAGCTCGAAACATCGCGCCAATCGGTGTAGTTGCCCCCCGTGCTCTGAGCTCCACACTCGAGAATGTGACCGGCGATGGTGCCCGATGCGATTCGGTCCCAGTCGTGGGGGTCCCAGCCGAAGTGATGAATCATCGGAGCGACCGTCAACCCGGTGTCGGTGACTCGACCCGTCACAATGAACTGTGCACCTAGTTCCAATGCCCGGACGACAGGGGCCGCTCCGAAGTAGGCGTTTGCACTGGTGACCCTGTCGTGAACTTCGGAGAAGCGTCGGCCATCGTCCATGTTCGACAAGTCGATTCCAGCTTCTTGCCACGACGCCAGGTCGGCCATGAGGTCATCGCCCGCGACCATCGCAACCCGTGGGTCCAGCCCGAGCTCAGCGCCGACCGCAATGATCGCCTCAGCACACGCCCGGGGCCTGACTCCACCAGCATTGGTGATGATCTTGACACCGCGCTCCGTTGCGGCCGCCATCACTCCCCGCATCTGATCGACAAAATCGCGGGCGAACCCGGCTGCGGGGTTCCGGTCAACCTGCTTCTGGAGGATCGACATGGTGATCTCCGCCAAGAAGTCCATCGTGACGACGTCAATGGGACCGCCGTCGATCTGTCTCGCCAGCGCGTCCAGGTCATCTCCCCAGTACCCGCTGGCGTTGCCAATCCTCAACATGTCGACCATCTATCGTCTCCTCTTACCATGGAGCGTAGAACGAGGACGTCAGGTGGTCGAAGCCGCATCGCCAGCTTCATCAGACGCCGCTGACCGACAGTCGACACCGAGACGCCAGTCAGGTTCGTGTTGCCAGCTGAAGCGCTATCTCGGTAGCCACGGCACCGTTGTTCAGCACCAACGCCCGGTTCGCCAACAGGCTTTCCGACTGCGTGATCTCGGCGATCCTTTCCAGCAGGAACGGTGTGACATCCTTGCCGCCGATGCCCTGAGCTGTGGCCTCGACCAGGGCCGTCGCGATGCTGGACTCCATTTGCTCGGGATCCAATGCATCGGATTCGGGAATCGGATTGGCCACCACGATGCCGCCCGAGATCCCCAACTCGCGCCGAAGGAGCATTATGTCCGCAACCTCTGAAGCCAGTTCCACCGAGTGGTCCAACACAAACTTGCCACCTCGGACATAGAACTCCGGGAGCGTTCGAGTTCGGTACCCGACAACTGGCACCGCCAAGGACTCCAGATATTCGAGGGTCAAACCGATGTCCAGGATGGATTTGAAACCCGCTGACACGACCGCAACGTCACTCCTGGCCAGCTCCTGAAGATCTGCTGAGACATCGAAGGTCTCGGCGGCGCCTCGATGCACTCCGCCGATACCGCCCGTTGCGAACACGTTCACCCCGGCAAGCGCGGCGACAAACATCGTCGCCGAGACCGTGGTGCCGCCCATGGCTCCGGACCGCAGCACGAACGGAATGTCTCGCCGACTCACTTTGAGCGCATCACCCGGCTCAGCCAGCCTCGCCAGTTCCCCCGCGCCGAGCCCCACCCTGAGTGCGCCGTCGAGAACACAAATGGTTGCCGGAACAGCGCCGCCCTCCCGGACCCGGTCCTCAAGGGCTGTGGCAACCTCGAGGTTGGTTGGGCGAGGCAGACCATGGGTGATGATGGTCGACTCGAGCGCAACGACCGCCTCGCCAGCAGCGAGAGCTCCGGCTACTTCGTCGTTGATCTGTAGTGCGTCGATCACGGATCCACGCTAGTGGGGGCGACAGCGGACCGGCGTGGCGACGTCAACCCCGGGGAACGTCGTGCCACGGCCGCCCTTTGTACGGGTCCGGCTCCCGAGGCAACCCGAGAACGCGCTCGCCGACGATGTTCCGCTGGATCTCGTAGTTTCCGCCCTCGATCGAATTCGCGCGGGTCCGCAAGAACTCGTGGACGAACTCCTCGGCGACATCGCCACGGTCACACGCCTGAGCGCGTGCGCCCAACAGATCGACGGCCAGCACCTGGAGCGACTGGTTGGTCACGGCCTTTGCAATCTTGGTGACCGACCCTTCTGATCCCGCACCGTGACCGGCGGCCCGCCGATCGCGGCCTCGCTGAACCGTCCACTCGAGGACCTTGGAGTCGCTCCACGCCCGAGCCAAGCGGTTTCGGATCACGTGGTCGCCTGTCAGCTCGAGTTCTCGGGCCAACTCGATCACCTGGTCAACGGTCATCCCACCGAGGATCTCATCGGAAGCTTTCCGCTTCTTCTTGGCGCCCGACAGCGCGTGACGCTCGGCCCCCAGGGTGGTCATGGCGGCGGCCCACCCCTCGCCCACCGGACTGATGCGGTACAGGTCGGGAACTCGGGTATCGGTCAGGAAGACCTCGTTGAATTCGAGGTCGCCGGCCATGTTGACGAGCGGACGCACGTCCACTCCGTCTTGGCGCATGTCGAGGCCGAAGTATGTGATGCCCCGGTGTTTCGGTGCCCGAGGGTCAGTGCGGGCGATGAGCATGGCGAATTCGGACTCGTGGCCATAGGTGGTCCAGACCTTTTGGCCGTTCACGACCCATTCATCACCATCGAGCACAGCGGTCGTTGCCAACGAAGCCATGTCGGATCCGGCGCCTGGTTCGGAAAACAGCTGGCACCAACGCTCCTCGCCACTCGCTATCGGCGGCAGTAATCGTTCCTTGGTCGCTTCGTCGGCCCACTCGATGATGGTCGGTGCAGCCAACGACAGCCCGCTACCCCGTGGGACGCGCGGTACCTGCCAGTCGTCCAGCAGATCGACAACTGCGCGTGCGGCCTCGATCGCCAGTCCACGCCCGCCTTGACCGGTGGGCCAGTGCGGCGAGATCCATCCGGCTCTCCCCAATACGCGAACCAGGCTGGGGTTGTCTATCTGGTCGCGGTGAGCGCGCACGGCGTGCTCATCGCCGCGCACGGCGGCATCCACCCACCCAGAGGGCAGCAACTCAGTGAGCAGAAGGCGAAGCTCATCAAGCTCCCGGTCCGGCTCCGAAATCATCAAACCACCCTCTTGGTTCCGTACAGGGCCTTCAGGTAGCTGCCCTCGGGGAAGGTGACGGGATGATCCAGCGCGTGGCCGGTGACGATCACGTCGCCGAGGATAACTCCTGTTCCGGCTGCGGCTCCTTGCACGACATCGACGAAGACATCGGTCGCAATTCGGCTCGAGCATGACGCTTGAACAAACGTGCCTCCATCCTCCAGGACAGCGAGGCCGAGCTGAGTCAAACGTTTGTAAGCGGTCAGGCCCGCCGGCACGCTGCTTTGACGTTGCGCGAACGAGGGCGGATCCAATACGACCAGATCGAACTGCTCGTTGCGTTCTGCCAGTGCCGCCAACATCTCGAATGCGTCACCGCGAAACAGTTGGTGCTCGACAGGCCCACACAACTGTCGGGCCTGGTTCAGCTCCATGTTGATCCGCGCTGAATCCAGAGAATGGCGAGACGCATCGACGCTGGTGACCGTCCTGGCTCCGCCTGCAGCAGCATGCACCGAGAAACCGCCCGTACCTGCGAAGACGTCGAGAGTCCTCGCGTCGGCCGCCAACGCTTGAACCATCGCGCGATTGTCGCGTTGATCGATGAAGTGGCCGGTCTTTTGCCCTTGCACCAAATCGGCTCGGAACACCAGTCCGTTCTCCCAGAACTCGACTGGGCCCACTGGTTCACCACCATGTAGCGCCGCCCCATCGCGAAGTCCATGGAGATCTCTCGGACTCAGGTTTCGCGCACATCTCGCCACAACGCTCTTCAAACCCAGGAGGTCCTGGAGGATGGCGGCGATCAGCTGAATGTGCGGGACCCAGGCGACCGAGTAGATCTTGGCCACGGCGACGTCGGCGTAAGAATCGACGACCAGCCCGGGAAATCCGTCGTTCTCACCGTTGATGAGACGCAGTGCTGTGGTTTCTGACGCCGACAAGAGCGGGTCGCGTATGGCCACGGCTTCCAGGACCCGCTCGTGCCAGAACTCCTCGTCGATTGCCTTCGGGGCCCCAGCATGCAGGACGCGCACTCGAATCGGTGAGTCGGGGTCCCAGAGACCGATCGCAACGAACTTTCGATTGTGATCGAAGACGACGGCCAGATCTCCGGGGCCACCCGCATGGCTGACCGTCTCGATCGAGTCGCCGAAGACCCATGGGTGCCCGGACCTTATGGCTCTCTCAGCGCCTCGGCTGACCCTGACGGCGAGTCTCTTGTCGGCAATGGTGGGTGGGGTGAACTCCATGTCACACCGAACCAGAACCGGCTTCCTCGCGGCCAAATGCCAGCACGGTGACGATCATCACAACGAGGCTGGCCACGAGAACACCCAACGCTGCCGAGAAGCCCCCGCTGGTGTCGCTGATAGCCCCCACAACCAGGGGGCCGGCTGCCCCGCCAATCTCGGCAGCAGAGAACCACAAGCCATTCGCAAGTCCCATGTTTGCTGTTGTTACCCGCTCAGCGTCCATGAGAATGAGAATGATGAGCGGAATCGTTGCGGCTCTCACCCCAAGCACCAGAGTAGCGACAACGTCAGACCCCGGCGGACCGACAGCGATGACCGACAGGCTGATCGCCATCACCAGCATCACCGATGCCAGAACTCCAGCTCGTCGATCGACTGTCGCCTGACGTGGCAGAACCATGGACGCAATGATCCCGATCCCGATGGACAACGCGACCCAGTTCGATGCAGCGGCTGCCGAGAGTTCGCTGTCGGTCTCCAGCAGGTTGGGAAGCCATGAAGCCAACCCGTGATTCACAAAGAACACTCCGAGGCCAAGTCCGAGCGCGAGCCGCACACCCTTGCTCTCGAGCAGACGTTTCCATTCGCCCTTCTGCGCCTTGGCGCTGAACGACGCCGCCTGCGGGGCTGGCGGGCCGAGCCAAGAGGTCAAAGACCACACCGCCGTTGCCGCAACTGCGAGCAAGGAATAGACAACAATCACCTCGCGCCATCCTCCGAGCGCGGGAAGGAGGACCGAATTCGTCAGCAACAACGAGGTCACGGTGCCCAGGGCCGGCGCAGTCGTGTAGAGCCCAATCGCCAGGCGGCGTTCGCTGTCGTCGCCGAACCACATCGCAATCAGTTTCGGCGCAGCCGAAGAGATCAAGGGACCACCGATGCCAAAGATCGCAATGGCGATCCAGAGTGTCCCCAAACCCTGGGCGCCGGCACGAGCGAATCCCGAGATGGCGACGAAGCTCCCACCGATGGCAATCGACGGACCAAGGCCGATGCGGTCCACGATTCGGCCTGCGGGCGGCGCGGTCACGATGTAGATGAGCGCCCAAGCCCCAAGTGCCAGCCCCATTTGGGTTCGGCTGATGCCCAAATCGTCGCGGACTGTGGTGATCATCGGCGGGATGGACAAGACCATCACGCCGAAGGCGTAGTAGACACCTGCCATCGCCCCGAAGATCACCCATCGAAACGGGTGACGATCGCCGGGCACCCGAGCAGCGTCGCAGGCGCCGCACTGCGGCGCCACGTCGTCGCGTGGGTCAGCCAACGAGCGAGGTGAACCTCTCAGCGGAGACGTTGCCACCGCTGAGCGTGACACCTACTCGTTTGCCGGTGACATCGACCTCTCCCGACCGAATGGCACCGAGAGCAGACGCGCCGCTCGGTTCGAGAACAACCTTCAGCCGTTCGAACGTGAACCGCATCGTCTCGACGATCGCTTCATCGGTCACTGTCACGACCTCGTTGACACGTTCCTTGATGACTGCGAATGTCCGATCGCTCGGAGCGGTTGTTTGCTGTCCATCGGCGATCGTGCGCGGTGTCGGGATGGTCACTATGTGGCCTTGCTCCAGCGATTGTTTGACGTCGTCGCCCGCTGCGGGTTCGACGCCGACAACCCTGGGAGGGTCAGCCTGGGCCGAGGCCACCGTCGAGCAACCTGAGATCAACCCACCGCCGCCGACACAGACAACGAGCAGGTCGAGCCGACCGACGTCTTCGAATAGTTCCAGAGCGGCCGTCCCTTGACCGGCGATGACATCCCAGTCGTCAAATGGCGGCACAAGAGTCATACCGGCCCGTTCGGCAAGCTCGTTGCCGAGGTCGGCCCGTTCTTGGGTGTATCGGTCGTAGAAAACCACCTCGGCACCGTAGGACCGTGTGGCTTCCACCTTCGACACAGGTGCGTCCTCGGGCATGAGAATCGTGGCGGGCACCTCGTGAAGGGCGGCCGCGAGCGCTACAGCCTGAGCGTGGTTACCCGACGAGTACGTGGCGACGCCACGACGCCGGTCGTCATCCGCGAGCGACGAGATCGCGTTGTAGGCGCCGCGGAACTTGAACGCACCCGCGCGCTGAAAGTTCTCGGCCTTCAGGAACAGCTCGGCTCCAAACTCTTCATCCAGAGCCCTGCTGGTGAGCACAGGCGTGCGATTGGCCACACCCGCGAGCCGGGCCGCGGCCCGCTCGATGTCATCGAGGTTCGGGAGAGGGTCGGTCATCAGGCTCTGGCGAACGCTTTCGCCTCGTCCAGCAGACCCAACCACAGGGCTGCGTCTCGGTTGTCAACGAGCACCCATTCCTTGAAGACCTTTCCTGCCGGCGAGAAAGGTGTGCCGGCTCCGGAATCGATCAGCTCGCCAACCCGGTCCGCGGGCAGTTTCACTATGAGATCTCCCGTTCGATGATCACATGTCGCAAAGAACGCGCCGTCCAACCTGAGGCAGGGAAATCCCATCAGACTCCCTTCCTCGATCCCGTCCTCGGCAAACAATGGCTCGACCATGTCCCAGAAGTACTCCGCAGCCTCGGTTCTTGTCGACATCGGCAGACCTCCAAATCGCCAGGGGTATCGCTACGCAACGCTGTCGAACAAACGTCGATCCGAAGCCAGGGCAATCGACATCTGATTCACGAGAAATCCACCAAACGGCTCAATCGATGATCTGGAGATCGTCCAAGGACCCGGACTCATCGACGACTGCCTCGAGTTCGATCGGTTTTGGCTGATGATCCGGGAGCAACGGCTCGACTTCAGAGGCCATGAGCTCGTACACCTCGACCACCGTGTCGTGAGCTCGGTCCCAGTCCTTGCGGCGCCACGGCAGCGACTTCTTTGGTGCCCACTGAGCCAGGGGCCGCAGCTTCCGGTAGAGGCCATAGAAGTCGTTGCGCAACCCGTCCACCGTGTCCGACAGGAGCCGGTTGGCGTCGTCCACGTCCCCACCCATGGCCAGAATCCCTGACGTAGCGG